>CAYOBT010000014.1:0-16862 GCA_964402205.1 uncultured Anaerolineales bacterium | reverse complement strand
GAGTGCCGGTAGTACTTTTTGTTCTGCATCTTTGTCCCGGTCACCGCTATCTTGTCCGCATTGACGACGATGACAAAGTCGCCAACGTCCATGCTCGGCGTGAACTTTGGTTTGTGCTTACCACGAAGAATCTGGGCAATCTCACTTGCCAGGCGACCAAGGTTCGCGCCCTCGGCATCGACCACCCACCAATCCCGCTCAATCTCGGACGCCTTGACGGCGTATGTCTTCACTTTCACCAACTCCTTTGAACGCCCGCTCGCCGGGCAACCCCCCAAAGCCATGTCCGCGCTCGGCCGCCGCTGCTACCCATCATAGTCCACGCGCAGCAAGCAAAGCCCGCGTGCAGCAGCAGGAGGCGCGGCCCTCGCGATGTCTCGCGACTGCACCATCTCTGCGAACTCTGCCACTGACCAGTGACCCCGTCCGACCTCCAGGAGGCTCCCGACCAGGCGTCTCACCATCCCGCGAAGGAAAGCATTAGCGGTGACATAGAATCGCAGCACCCGGTGAGCCGACCAGATCGGATCGGGCTCAATCACCCATCGTGCCCCAAAGACCTCTCGCACGGTCCCTCGGCCGGAAGGCGATTGCCCCAGCGAGGCGAAATCACGTCGTCCGATCACCTGGCCCGCCGCAGTCCGCATCGCCTCTACATCGAGATCGCCCGCCGCGTGGAGAGCGTATCTATCCAACAGCGGCTGCCGTGCATCGCTATCATAGACGCTGTACACATACGCGCGCTGGCAAGCGCAAAAGCGCGCATGGAAGTCCTTGGCGACCTCGCGGAGCTCACGGACCGCGATGTCCTCAGGCAGGACGGCGTTCACCGCCCGCTCAAGATCCTCCACCGAGTGTCGCCAGCCAGAACGGAAACTGATAACCTGCCCGAGGGCGTGTACCCCCGCGTCCGTCCGTCCAGCGCCGATCACCGACACGTTCTCGCGGGTAATCCGCTTGGCGGCCCGCGTCAACTCGCCTTGCACCGTGGCCTGCTCTGGCTGCCACTGAAAACCGTGGTAGCTTGTCCCATCGTAGGCCACCGTCGCCCGGTAGTTTCTGATCGTGTCGTCATCCACCGGACGGTTCGCCTCAGACCTCACTCGCCCCTATCGACGAGCTCCAACACTGCCATCTCCGCAGCATCGCCCTTGCGCGGCCCGAGCTTGACCACTCGCGTATAGCCGCCGGATCGATCTGCGTACCGTGGTGCGATGTCGTCGAACAGCTTCCGAACCACGGCCTTGTCGTAGAGTATTCCGGCGACGTGACGGCGCTCCGCCACATCCTGCTTGCCCTGCTCCTTTTTGGCGAGACCAGCCTTGGCCTTGGTGACCAGCTTGTCGGCCTCGCTCTGCACGGACTGGGCCTTGGCCAGCGTCGTTCGGATACGCTCATGCCGGAACAGCTCGGTCATCAAGCTCCGGTAGAGCGCCTTGCGCTGGCCAGTATCTCTGCCTAGTTTCTTACCCGCAACACGGTGTCTCATCGCGCATCAACCTTTTGTGCCATGTCTAGCGACCACGCCCGCCTCCACGCGCTCACGCATGAATGGCGTCTAGTCGAATTCCTCGTTCTCGCCGATGAATCCCTTCTCGCGCATCTGGTGGAGCAGCTCTTCCAAGGACTTCTGACCAAAGTTGCGGATAGCCAGCAACTCGGCCGTCCCGCGCTTCAACCGCTCCAGAATCTCCCCTACGTGTGTGATGCCCTGCCGCTTGAGGCAGTTGAAGGCCCGCTGGCTGAGCCCGAGCTCCTCGATGAGCACATCACCGTAAGGGCTCGGTTCCTCCTCAGGCCCCTCCGGCTCTGGCTCGTCCGTGCGAGGGGCCTCTTGGATGTCCCCCAGCAGGGTAAAGTGCTCCATCAGTATCATAGCGGCCTGCTTCAGCGATTCCTCTGGCGCGATCGTCCCATCCGTCCAAATTTCGAGCTTGAGCAAGTCATAGTCGGTCCGCTGCTCAACGCGCGCAGCCTCGACATCAGTATTCACCTTCAGAACAGGCGAGAAGATGGCATCCACTGGGATTTCGCCAATCCCCATGCCCTTGCGCTCCTCCGCAGGCGAATATCCCATACCACGCTCCACGGTCATCTCGATCTCAAGATCCGAGTCCACCGTATCAAGCGTTAGGAGCTGGAGCTCTGGGTTGACGATTTCGACATCGGCTGGGCATTCGATGTCACCAGCCGTCAACAGCGTCTTGCCCTTGGCAGCCACGCGCAAGCGCACAGGTCCCTCCGCATGCGAGAGCAATCGGACCTGCTTCAGGTTCAGGAGGAGCATCAGCATATCCTCCTGCGCCCCCGGAATGCTCGTGTATTCATGCTGCACGCCAGACACGCGCACAGTGGTGATGGCAGCGCCCGAAATCGACGACAGGAGAACCCGGCGCAGAGCGATGCCTATGGTGTCTCCATAGCCACGCTGCATCGGCCCGATGCGATATCGCCCATAGCCCCGCGTGCTCGCCTCACGCTCGATCCTAGGTAACACCTGCTCCAGCAAAGCGCCCTCCTTCACGTCACGCGCTAGCATGCTTGCACACCCCAGCGGTCAGATCCCGCCATGCCCTCTCGGGTCTAGCGCGAGTAGTACTCTACGATCAGCTGCTCCTCCACCGGCGTGTCGATCATGTCGCGTGAGGGTTCGGCGATGACGGAGCCCTGCATACCCGCGGGATCCAACCGAAGCCAGGGAACCACGTCCCGCTTCTCCAGTATCTCCTGCATCCCTCGGAAGTAGCCGTTGCTGCGGCTGCGCTCACGCACAGCAATGACGTCGCCTGGGCTAACTAGGGCCGAAGGTACGTTGTGCTTTCGGCCGTTCAGCTCAAAGTGCCCGTGCGTGACAAGCTGCCGTGCCTGTGCTCGCGAGTCCGCAAAGCCCAGACGGTAGACCACGTTGTCAAAGCGCCTTTCGAGCAGCGACAGGAGATTCGCTCCCGTCTGGCCACGGCCCTGGAGCGCGATGTCAAAGTAGCGCCGGAACTGTCGCTCCAGAACGCCATAGATCCTTCGTAGGCGCTGCTTCTCTCGCAGCTGCCGACCATAGTCTGATTCGCGACGTCGGTACTGGCTCATCCGTCCGTGCTCACCAGGCGGATAGGAGCGACGCTCCAGGGCGCATTTGGGCCCCAGACAGCGCTCACCCTTCAGAAAGAGCTTCATGCCTTCCCGCCTGCAGAGCTTGCAGGACGGACCAGTATATCTAGCCATGCATCCTCCTAAATGCCGATCGCCCGGTCGGCCCCTTCTGCCAACCTGCTGGCCGATCGGTAGCGGGTTTACGTGGGAATCGTCCGGCGGGCGCCCACAATCCTCCCCGCGACCTCAATCTCTCGTCTGCCCGCCCATCGTGGCTCCGTGAAATGCCGTCCTCCTAGAGGAGCGACGACCATACTAGATACGACGCTTCTTTGGCGGTCGGCAGCCGTTGTGCGGCACCGGCGTGAGATCCGTGATCGATCGCACCCGAATACCCGTCGCCTGGATGGTTCGGATCGCTGCCTCGCGGCCAGGCCCCGGTCCCTTCACAAAGACGTCGGCCTCTCTCATGCCCATGTCCAGCGCTGCCCTTGTGGCAGCCTGAGCGGCCATCTGGGCCGCATACGGCGTGCTCTTGCGGGACCCGCGGAAGCTCTGCCCGGCGCTCCGCCAGCAGACAACATCCCCCGATGCATCGGTGAACGTAATGATGGTGTTATTAAACGTAGCGTGAATGTAAGCACGCCCCTTGGGCACATTGCGACGTTCGCGTCGCGGCGTGCGCCTGCTGGCCCTTCTTCGACCCATCCTCTTACCTCCGTGCTACTTTTTCTCGCGGACGCGCCGCCTGCCAGCCACCGTCCGACGCGCGCCCCGCCTGGTGCGGGCGTTCGTCTTTGTGCGCTGTCCGCGCACGGGCAAACCGCGGCGGTGCCGCAGCCCTCGGTAGCTACCAATCTCCTGTAGACGCTTGATGTTCATAGCCACCTCACGACGGAGGTCGCCCTCAACCACGTACTCGCGATCGATGACCTCACGCATACGGGCGATCTCCGCCTCGGTGAGATCGCGGCAACGCGTATCGTCGTCAACACCGGTACGCTCTAGCACCTCACGTGCTCGCGAAAGACCGATGCCATAGATATACGTGAGCCCAACCTCAACGCGCTTGTCGTTCGGCAGGTCAATACCTGCAATACGAGCCATCCCCATCCCTCCTCGAGGAATCCTGTCGCCCTGAACTAGCCTTGGCGCTGCTTGTGCCGCGGGTTTTCGCAGATCACCCGCACCACACCTCGACGCTTGACGATCTTGCACTTGGAACAGCGCTTCTTGACCGACGGTTTAACCTTCATCTCTCTCCCTTACTCGGGTTGAGTGCCATCCGCAAGGCGGGTGAGCACCTTTCCCCCGTTCTCTGTAACGACAATTGTGTGTTCAAAATGGGCCGACAAATCGCCATTGGCCGTGACAACCGTCCACCCGTCGTCCAGCGTCCGCGTACGGCTCCCGTCGCTGGTCAGCATGGGCTCCAGCGCCATGGTCATCCCCGGGCGCAAGCGCAGGCCGCGACCCGCAGGCCCCCAGTTCGGCACATGGGGCGCCTCGTGCATCTCCTTGCCGATCCCGTGGCCACCGTACTGGCGCACCACATCGAATCCCCAATCGGCGGCCGTCGATTCGACAGCGTGTGAGATGTCGCCTAGCCTAGCGCCATCGCGCGCTGCCTGAATGGCGGCGGTCAGGCAAGCTTGCGTAGCATCCATCAGCCGTCTGGCCTCGGTACTGATCTCGCCAACCGCGACGGTGATGGCCGCATCGCCCTGGTACCCCTCTAGAATGACGCCAACATCCACACTGATGATCTCGCCCTCGTTGAGGACACGTCCACCTGGAATGCCGTGGACGATCTCTTCATCCACAGAGGCGCAGATCGTCGCCGGGAACCCGTGATACCCCTTGAATGAAGGTACGCCCCCTCGTCGGAGAATCACCGACTCGGCTGCCGCGTCCAACTCCTCCGTCGTTAAGCCTGGCCGAACCAGGTCCTTCATCGTTGCCAACGCCTCGGCCACGATCGCTCCCGCCCGTTCCATCCTGCCGAGCTCGTCAGCTGTCTTGATCGTTACCATCGCCACGCGCTATGCTCCCTCGGCCACGTCCGCTATGGCTGCCCGGAGGGCTGCCTCAACCTGGTCCATTCCCTGCTCGCCGTCGATCTCTACCAGAACGCCTCGCTCCCGGTAATAGTCGATAAGCGGGCTCGTCTCTTTCATGTACACATCGATGCGCCGAGCCTGCGTCTCGACGGTGTCATCCGGTCGCTGATACAGCTCCCCACCGCACTGATCACAGATCCCCGGCGTCTCTGGCGGCCGGTAAAGCTCGTGATAGACCGCTCCACACTCTCTGCACGTCCAACGACCCGCCAGCCGAGCCAGCAACGTCTCCCGCGAGACAGCGATATAGGGCGCAAGATCCACCTGGCGCCCTATACTGGCCAGGATCTTGTCCAAGGCCTGCGCCTGCGCCACCGTCCGAGGGAAGCCGTCAAGGATGGCGCCGGCCTCACAATCAGGCTCCGACAGGCGCGCCGCCACCATACCGATCGTCACCTCATCGGGCACCAGCACACCTTGCTCGATATAGGCTTGTGCTTCTTTGCCCAGGGCTGTACCCCGCGCAATGTTGCTCCGGAAAAGATCGCCGCTCGATACCTGGGGAATCCCAAGCGAGCGCTCCAAGCGCTCGGCCTGTGTCCCCTTGCCTGCCCCCGGCGCGCCAAGCAGCACGAGGTCCATCGTGATCTACCTCGCCTTCTTCAGGAATCCCTCATAGTGGCGCATCATGAGCTGCGCCTCGAGCTGCTTCATCGTATCCAGCACGACGCCCACTACGATCAGCAACCCCGTGCTAGTTACCAGCATCTCGCCCGTCCCGGCCAGTGGTCTCACCAAGAACGGTAGGATAGCCACCACGCCCAAGAACAGCGCGCCCACAAAGGTGATGCGCCGCACGACGCCAATCAGGTACTCGCGCGTGCGCGATCCAGGCCGGATCCCTGGCACAAAGCCACCTTGCCTGCGCAGCGTCTCGGCCAGATCCTGCTGCTCAAAGATGACGTCCGTGTAAAAGTAGGTGAACGCCACCACCAGCACAAAGTAGGAGACCCAGTAGAACCAGCCACTCGAATCCAGGACCCGCGAGATCCATACCGCCACATTGCGGATCCAGTCCGTCTCTGCACCGACAAAGTAGCTTGCCACAACTCCGGGCAGCATCAAAATCGACACCGCAAAGATGATCGGGATCATGCCGGCCGAGTTCACCTGCAGCGGGATGTGCGTGCTTTGCCCACCGTAGATCCGCGTCCCGCGAACCCGCTTGGCATAGTGCACCGGCACTCGGCGTTGGCCCTCTTGGACAATCACGATCCCCACCATGGTAATCACGGTGATGATCAAGAACACCACGATGGCCCACGGATTGGTGATCCAAAGCTGACCCAGCCGCTGTGGAATCCCCGTGACAATACCACCGAAAATGATAATCGAGAGTCCGTTCCCAATGCCATCCTGGTCGATCAACTGACCCAACCAGATCGCGAACATCGTGCCGGCCGTCAGCGTCACCAACGTGCTCAGGGTGGGCAGCCAGTTGCCACCAGCAAAGCCCCAGTTCCGAATCACAGCCTGACCGCTCGCGCTTGGTCCCGCTAGAATGGACATCTGGCCCAAGCCCTGCAAGAACGCCAGGGGAACCGCCAGCAGGTGTGTGTAGATGGTCAGCTTCTCTCTGCCTGCCGACCCCTCACGCGACAGACGCTCCAGCGCTGGGATGATCGGCTGCAGCAACTGGAACACAATCTGTGCCGTGATGTAGGGATAGACCCCCAAGGCCATCACGGAAAGGTTGGCCAAGGCGCCACCGGAGAACATATCGAGCAAGCCCAAGAGCTGATTCTGTTCGAATACCTGGCGCAGCGCCTCGGCGTCCACCCCAGGCACCGGCACGTGGGCAGCGAGGCGATAAAGCACCAAGATGCCCAACGTGAACAGGATCTTTTTCCTGAGATCCGGCAGTTTGAACGCATTCTGCACGGCTTGAAGCATCGATCCCTCCGACCCCGGTCAGGAGCCTATGCGTCCACGCTCTCCAGTAGCTCAATGACGCCGCCTGCGGCCTCGATCTTGACGCGAGCGGACGCCGACACGGCATCGACCCGCACCGTCAGCGGGCCATCGAGCTCGCCATCCCCAAGTACCTTGACCGGCAGCTCGTTGGCACGGATGAGCCCCGCCTGCTCCAGAGCCGGGCGATCCACCACTGCGTCAGCCTCGAATCGCTCCATCAAGTCGCCAACGTTGACCACTGCATACTCGATTCGACGCGGATTCCGAAAGCCGCGCTTGAAGGCAAGCCGGCGCACAAGCGGCAGCTGGCCGCCCTCAAAATAGAGCTTGCCACCGCGGCCCGAGCGCGCGTTCTGTCCCTTGGTCCCATAGCCTGCTGTCTTGCCTTGACCAGCGGCGATGCCGCGCCCCTTCCGGTTGCGTGGGCGCTTGGCACCTTCCGCTGGCGCCAGATCATGCAATTTCATGCCTGCACCTCTCGCACTTCTACCAGATGACCCACCTTGCGGATCATGCCGCGAATGGCGGGATTGTCCTCGTGCTCGATCACCTCGCCGATTCGTCGGAACCCCAGCGCCGCAATCGTATCCTTCTGCCGCTTGGTCCGACCAATGGCGCTACGCACATACCGGATCACTAGCCTAGTTGCCATCTGCAGCAGTCCTCCAAGGCGGCGCCAAATCGGCCGCACTCTTGCCACGCAGACTCGCGACCACCTCACGATCCCGCATCTGCTGCAAGCCATTCCAAGTGGCCATCACGACGTTCAGGATATTCGCGCTACCTAGCGACTTGGAAAGGACGTCCTTCACCCCAGCAGCCTCTAGCACAGCGCGGGCGCCACCGCCAGCGATCAATCCCGTCCCAAGCGAGGCAGGCTTGATGAGCACCTTGGCGGCGCCGTGTTCGGCCAACACGTCATGCGGCACCGTGCTGCCCATCAGGTGGACAGGCACCATCGACGCACGGGCACGCTCGGCGCCCTTGCGGATGGCCTGGGGCACATCGCGCGCCTTGCCGATCCCAACGCCTACCCTGCCATCTTGATCTCCCACCACGACGACAACACGGAATCCAAAGCGCCGGCCACCCTTGACCACCTTGGCCACGCGGGTGATATGCACGACGCGCTCGAATAGATCGTCGCCGTCACCGCGTCGGTCGCGATTGCTCCTGCTTGACATGAACACACTCCTCGCTTGGCCCCAAACTTGGCCCAGACGCCGCTAGAACTCCAGCCCCGCCTCTCGGGCCGCCTCTGCAAGGGCCTTGACACGCCCTTTGTACTGGTAGCCGCCGCGGTCGAACACAACTTGGGTGACACCCTGAGCGAGTGCCCGCTCTGCGAGCACCCGACCGACGATCCGAGCCGCTTCCGTCTTGGGAAGCCCGGCCACTTGATCGCGGACGTCCTGATCCAGCGTAGAGGCTGATACCAGAGTGTGCCCCACGGTGTCGTCAATCACTTGCCCATAGATATGCTTCAGGCTACGAAACACGTTCAGCCGAGGACGCTCGGATACACCAACCACGTCCTGGCGTACACGCTGATGCCGACGCAACCGCGCTTCACGTCGCGCTCCTGACTTGTCCATCAGATGCCTCCAGCCCTGCCAGCCTTGCCGGCCTTGCGCCGAATCCTCTCGCCGGCGTAAGCAATGCCCTTGCCCTTGTAGGGCTCTGGCTTGCGAACCGCCCGGATCCTTGCGGCCACCTGGCCCACGAGCTCTTTGTCGATACCCTCGACAACGATCACGCGGCCGCTCGACTCGGCACGTACACTGATGCCATCAGGCGGGTTGACTTCGACAGGATGGCTGTACCCAATCTGCAATACCAGCCCCTGTCCCTTTTCCTCCGCTCGGTAACCCACCCCGTTGATCACCAGCTGCTTCCGATAGCCCTCCGTCACCCCGGTGACCATGTTGGCCAACAGTGCTCGGGTCAGGCCATGAAGCGCCCTACTCTGGCGAGAATCATCGGGTCTCTCGACGACCAACTCGTCATCGACCCTCTTGATATGCATGGTAGGATGGAACTCACGCGCCAACTCGCCCTTTGGCCCCTTGACCGTCACGTGCGTCCCGTCTATCGATACCTGCACCCCATTTGGCACAGTAACCGGCATGCGCCCGATTCTTGACACCCTATCACCTCCCGCTCGCAAGGACTGCGGCTACCATACCTTGCACAGGACCTCGCCACCAACGCCTAGGCTCCGCGCCTGCCGGCCTGAGACCACTCCACGCGGAGTAGACAGGATAACGGTGCCCATGCCAGCCTTGACCCAAGGGATGTCCTCACGCTTGGTATAGATCCGGCAGCCAGGCTTGCTGATGCGCTCCATGCCACGGATGATCGGGTCGCGATCCTCCGCATACTTGAGCTGGATCAGCAACGTCGGGAACTTTTGGTCGCGGAGGACCTCATACCGCGCCACATAGCCCTCCTCCGTCAACACGCGCGCGAGAGCCTCGCGCATGCGCGACGAAGGCATGGTCACCGCGCTATGGCGCACCATCTGTGCGTTCCGAATGCGCGATAGCATGTCCGCGATGGGATCCGTCGTCATCATCATCTCACGATCTCCTATTGCGTCCCCAAGAGCGTTCTCTGTGCTCCGCAGACGCCCTGCTTCCTCTGGAGCCGAGCTACCCTAGCTGCAAGCTCCGCCTACCAACTCGACTTGGTAACACCCGGAATCTTGCCGGCCATGGCCAGCTCCCGGAAGCAGATCCGGCAAAGCCCAAAACGCCGCATGTACCCGCGCGGACGACCACACCGCGAACACCGATTCCGCACCCGCACATCGTACTTGCGACGAGACTCGCGCACGATCATGCTTTTCTTTGCCACTCGTCTCTCCTCCGAACTATCTCACCCGTTCGTCAAGCGCCCGGGGTGGCTAGACACGCGCCTCGCTTCTAGCAAAGGGCATCCCTAGCTCTTGCAGCAGGTAGCGGGCTTCTTCGTCCGTTTCTGCCGTCGTCACGATCGTCACCTCGAGGCCTCGAACCTTATCAATGCTATCGTAATCCACTTCTACAAACACCAGCTGCTCGCGCAGCCCCAGCGTATAGTTTCCGCGCCCATCAAACGAGGAGGGCGATACACCCTGAAAGTCTCGTTGACGAGGCAACGCTATGCTCACCAGGCGATCATAGAACGCCCACATACGCTCTCCACGCATCGTCACCTTGACGCCAATAGGGCTGCCCTCGCGCAGTCGAAACGCCGCGATGGACTTGCGTGCCCGCGTCACGATGGGCTTCTGGCCCGTGATGGCGGTCAGATCCTGGACGGCGTGCTCCAGCGCGCTGGCATTCCCCAGCGCCTCGCCCACGCCGATGTTTGCCACGATCTTTTCGATACGCGGCACCTGCATCACGCTGTCATAGCTAAATCGCTCCATCATCTGCGGAACGACCTGCTCTTTGTACTGGGTCTCTAGTCTCTGCATACCTTGGGCTCCCCACGTCCCTCTCAGCCGCCTTCGATCGGCGCTAGTCCAAAGCTTCTTGACACTTGCGACAGATACGCACCTTGGTGCCGTCCTCCAGCAGTCGGTAACCGACGCGGGTTGGCTTGCCGCAATGCGGGCACACGAGCGCCACGTTCTCGACGCGTACCGGCGCCTCAAACTCGATAATGCCGGCCTGCGTCCGCACATCGCCGGTGCGTCGCTGGTGCTTCTTGCGGATGTTCACGCCGCTGACGACCACGCGCCCCTCTCGTGGCAGCGCGCGGTTCACGGTCCCACGCAAGCCTCGATCGTTGCCGCTGATCACCTCGACGGTGTCGCCCTTTTTGATCTTCATCGCCAACTCCTCCATCCGCTCGCCCGCATCCCTGCGCAGCGCACGCTAGACCACCTCGGGCGAGAGTGACACGATCTTCATAAAGCCGGCCTCTCGAAGCTCGCGCCCCACAGGCCCAAAGATGCGTGTGCCCCTCGGGTTCCGCTCCTGGTCCACGATCACGGCGGCGTTGTCATCAAAGCGGATGAAAGAGCCGTCAGGCCTTCCGTATCCCTTGCTCGTCCGCACAACGACGGCCCGCACCACTTCCTTGGCCTTGACCGTACCCCCGGGGTTCGCAACCTTCACGGAGGCAATAATGACATCGCCCACGCGCGCGTACCGACGACCGCTGCCCCCCAGCACCTTGATACACATGATCTCGCGAGCACCGGTGTTGTCCGCGACCCGCAGTTTCGTGTTCGCCTGAATCATCTGAACCCACCCATCCGTTATCTTGGCGCCCCTGGCCGCCCCGATGCGTCAGCGGATCACCTCTACGGCAGAGCGCCCCGCCGAGCGATCAGAGCAACCTACCGGACGATCTCGATGACTCTCCAACGCTTCCGGCGGCTCAGGGGGCGCGTCTCCTCCATACGGACGATGTTGCCCTCCTGGCACTCTTCGTTCTCATCGTGAGCCAGGTACTTTTTGCCGTGACGCAGCACCTTGTTGTACATGGGATGGCGCGTCGTGCGCATGACCTCGACGACCACCGTCTTTTGCATCTTGGTGCTGACGACCGTTCCTTCCATAATCTTGCGGTTCCCCGGCATACGCGCTATACCTCCGCGCTCTCTGTGAGCTCTGCCATCACTGTCTTGATGCGGGCAATCTCGCGACGCACCTGCGGGATCCGACTGGTATCCGCAAGCTGCCGGCTCGCCGCCTGAAACCTGAGGTTGAACTGCTCTTGGTAGAGCTCCTCAAGTCGTTGCTCCAGCTCACCATGGCTCATGTCACGCAACTCTGCAGCCTTCACCGTATCCCCCTCCCCTAGCTCTCGCGCGCCACAAAGCGCGTCTTCATGGGGAACTTTTGCGCCGCCAGCGCAAGCGCCTCTCGCGCAGTCTCCTCGTCAACTCCGCCGACCTCTAGCACGATGCGACCGGGCTTGACGACGGCGACATAGTGATCCACGTCGCCCTTGCCGCTACCCATGCGCGTCTCAGCCGCGCGCTGCGTCACTGGCTTATGGGGAAAGACGCGGATCCATAGCTGACCACTGCGCTTCATATGGCGCACCGTTGCGCGGCGCGCAGCTTCGAGCTGCCGGCTGGAAACCCAGCATGGCTCCAACGCCTGCAGGCCATAGTCTCCAAACTGAATATCGGATCCCCGTTGCGCCTTGCCCCGCATACGCCCGCGATGAACGCGGCGGTACTTTTGCCTCTTTGGCATCAACATATCACGCAGCTCCTAGGCCCCACCGCTGGCCGTATCCGCCAGTTGCGGCAACACCTCACCCCGATAGATCCAGACCTTGACCCCGATCCGCCCAAATGTCGTCAGCGCCTCTGACACCGCATAGTCGATATCGGCCCGCAGCGTGTGAAGGGGCACCCGTCCTTCGCGCGCCCACTCACGCCTCGCCATTTCTGCCCCAGAGAGACGCCCGCTGCACACAACCTTGATGCCCTCTGCGCCCGCGCGCATGGACCGCTGAATCGCCTGCCGCATGGCGCGCTTCTGCGAGACACGCCGCCCTAGCTGCTCGGCGATATTGTCGGCCACAAGATGGGCATCCAGATCGGGCTGCTCCACCTCCACCACGTCCAGGCGCAGGTTCTTCTCCTCAACGCCCGTCAGCTCTACTAGCTTGGCTTTCAGCGCATTCACGGTAGCGCCGCGCCGACCAATCACCACACCAGGTCTGGCGGTGACGACGGCGATGGCTAACTGCTTGGGGAATCGCTGGATCTCGATGCGCGAGATGCCCGCGTTCTCCAACTCACCCCGAATCAGCTCACGGATAGCCAAGTCATTGGCCAGGCGAGCCTTGTACTCTTCGCCTTCGGCATACCACTTGGACTCCCAGTCCTTGATATAGCCGAGCCGAAACCCGATGGGATGCACCTTACGGCCCAACATTGCCTCCTTGTGGCAGATCCCGCGGACTGGCCTAGGCTTCCGCCCGCTCGGCCAGAACCACCGTGATGTGCGAGCTACGCTTCAGAATCGGCTTGAATCGGCCACGAGCGCCGGCGCGCCCACGCTTGAGCGTGGGGCCCTCGTCGGCCCATATCCGCGCCACATAGAGCTCATCCGCAGCCAACCCATAGTTCTCTTCCGCGTTCGCCGCCGCGCTAGCGATGGCGCGGGCAACCGGATCCGCCGCGGCCTTGGGCGTAAAGCGCAGAATGGTCAACGCCTCGTTGACGTCACGCCCGCGCACGAGGTCCACCACCAGGCGCACCTTCTGCGGCGACATTCGGATGTATTTGGATACGGCCCTAACTTCCACGTTCATCATCTATCTCCTCAGGCGCCCCACACCTCAGACCCAGCCTGGTGCTAGCCGATCTGTGTCCTTCGCTCAGCGCTGGCGTGACCATGCCCGCGGAAGTAGCGCGTGGGCGCAAACTCCCCCAGCTTGTGGCCCACCATCTGCTCCGTGATATAGATCGGGATATGCCGCCGGCCGTCGTGCACCGCAATCGTGTGCCCGACCATCTGAGGGAACACAGTCGAGGCTCGCGACCAGGTCTTGATGACCCGCTTCTCGCCACGACGGTTCAACTCCTCTACCTTTTTCAGAAGCTTCTCTGAAACGTACGGTCCCTTTTTCAGTGACCTAGACATGCATCAGCCTCCTGCCAACGCTTTCTCTGCCAGCGCTACCGACGGCTGCCTCGGCGCCGCACGATAAACCGATCCGACTTTTTGTAGCGACGCGTCTTTTTGCCCATCGTCGGCTTGCCCCACGGGCTCTTGGGCGATGGCATACCGATGGGAGCCTTGCCCTCTCCACCACCATGCGGGTGATCGCGAGGCGTCATGGCCGAGCCGCGCGTGTGTGGACGCCTGCGCAGCCATCGCTTGCGCCCCGCCTTGCCGAGCTTGATGTTGGCGTGCTCCGTGTTGCCAACCTGGCCCACTGTCGCCATGCAGTCGCGATGGAGCATACGCACCTCACCCGAAGGCATGCGCAGCTGCACATAGAGCCCCTCTTTGGCCAGAATCTGCGCCCCAGTGCCCGCCGCGCGCACCAACTGCCCACCCTGGCCCGGCTTGAGCTCGACATTGTGCACCACGGTACCCAACGGGATGTTGCCCAAGGGAAGCGCGTTGCCGATGTGAAGCTCCACCTCAGGACCTGACATGATCTCATCGCCCACGCTGATGCCTACCGGCGCCAGGATGTAGCGCTTCTCGCCATCCTTGTACACGACGAGCGCGATACGGGCTGAGCGGTTAGGATCATACTCGATGCTCGCAATACGCCCTGGTACGCCCACCTTGTCGCGACGAAAGTCGATCAACCGATACCGACGCTTGTGGCCGCCGCCCCGATGCCGCACGCTGATCGCACCGCGGTTGTTGCGCCCCGCCTTTTTGTGGATCGGCCGCAACAAAGACTTTTCCGGCTCTTTGGTCGTGATCTCTTCGAATGTATAGCCTGTCATGCCACGCCGCGACGGCGTCGTTGGCTTGTATGACTTGATCGGCATGTCGCGTCCCCTCTTGTCTTCCGACGCCGCTCTACCGGCGCCCTGTCGCTCTCTGCTAGACGCCCTCGAAGAACTGGATGCTATCGCCGTCGGCCAGCGTTACAATGGCTTTCTTCCAGCTTGAGGTCACGCCCAGGCGCCTACCCCAGCGTCGCACTTTGCCAGGCACGATCATGACGTTCACCTTGGTAACCGATACGTCGAACGTCTCCTCCACCGCGCGCTTGACGTCAAAACGATTCGCCTGCGAATCCACCTCGAACGTGTACTTGGAAAGGGCATCAGCCTGATAGCCCGACTTTTCCGTGAGAATCGGCCTGATGAGCACTTGATACGGATTCATCGCCCTGCTCCCTGTTACCCTGCGCCTCTTACTCGGCCTGTCCGAGCATGCGATGCACCGCATCCACGGATGCGAGCGGCATCATCACCACGTCATATCCCAGCAGATCACGCACACTCAGGCAGGTTGCCCGCACCGTCTTCACATAGGGCAGGTTGCGAGCCGAAAGCTCCACGTTGACGTCCGCCTCGGGCAGCAACACTAGAACCGAACCCGCGATGCCCAATCCCGCCAGCATATCGGCAAAGGCGGCCGTCTTCGGGGCCTCCATCTTGAGCGCATCCAACACGACGACCTGCTGGTCGCCCGCCTTGACCGAGAGCGCCGATCGCAAAGCCAGATGCCGCATCTTGCGGTTCATCTTTTTCGTGTACTTGTGCGGAATGGGCCCGTGAACGACGCCGCCGCCCTTCCACTGGGGCGCGCGGATCGATCCCTGCCGAGCCCGCCCCGTCCCCTTCTGACGCCAGGGCTTCCGACCACCGCCGCTGACCTCGGACCGGCTCTTGGTCTTGTGCGTACCCAGCCGCGCGTTCGCATGTTGCCGCACCACGTGCTGGTGCATCACGGGAATACGCGGCTCGATCCCAAAAACGTCGTCCCTCAGTTCGGCGGTACCAACCGCCTCCCCGCTGGTGTTATGAACAGTCACTTCCATGGTTGCATCTCCTGCTATGATCCGTCAAAGCGCATCACGCCCACGCCCTAGCGCTAGGCTTCCTTGTTGCCCTTCTTCCGGATCGCCCGAGTCTTGGCGGCCTTGCGGAGGAACACTAGCCCGCCTCCCGGGCCAGGCACCGGGCCAGCAACCGCTATCAGATTCCGCTCCGGATCCACCAGCATAACGCGTAGGTTCAGGGTGGTTGCCCGCTTGCTTCCCATGTGTCCGGGCCCGCGCATTCCCTTGAAGACGCGACCCGGCGTGCTGGTCGCGCCGATTGAGCCAACCGCGCGCCAGCGGTCTGACTGACCGTGGGTCTTCGGACCACCCGCAAACCCATGGCGCTTGACAGCCCCAGCGAAACCGCGGCCCTTGGAGACCCCTGTCACGTCCACCAGCTCGCCTACCTCAAACCCTTCCACGGTAAGCAACTGGCCGCGCTCATAGCGATCCACATCGTCCGTCCGAACCTCGCGCAGATGACGCAGCGGCGGAAGACCTTCCAAGTGCCCCCTCGCGGGACGGTTCAGCTCCTTGGCATGCTCGAACCCGATCTGCACGGCGTTGTAACCGTCGGTCGCCTCGGTCTTGACCTGGGTCACATAGCAGGGCCCCGCTTCAATCACGGTGACACCCACCGCTTCACCAGCATCCGTGAAGATCTGCGTCATGCCGACCTTCTTGCCGAGAAGTCCTTCTCTCTTTGCCACACTAGCCTCCAGGGGAACAGATTACCTCAGCCGCAGCCAGAAAGCCGTTGGGCTGTGGGGGCCTTGCCCCATCCCCATTTGCCTATGGCGTCACCGTCGGCTTCGGTCAGCCAAGGTTCCGCCGACTTGTTACCGTCTAAAGCTTGATCTCGATGTCCACGCCTGCGGGCAGATCCAAACGCGTCAACGCGTCGATCGTCTTTGGGTTCGGGTCGAGCACGTCGATCAGACGCTTGTGCGTCCGGATTTCCAACGCCTCGCGTGAATCGCGGTCAATAAAGGGCGAACGTGCCACCGAGAACCTCTCGATGCGCGTCGGCAAGGGGACGGGACCCACCACCGCGGCGCCGGTGCGCTCGGCGCTATCCACGATCTGCCGCGCCGACTGATCCAGCACGCGATGGTCGTACGCCTTGAGCCGAATTCTGATTCGCTGTTGTTTGGCCATACTCTTTCGGGACTAGGTGCGATGCACCCCTCCCCGACCTCCTCCTCCGCGCTACGCTACTCGATAACCTTGGTCAGGACGCCAGCGCCCACGGTGCGGCCGCCCTCGCGG
>CAYOBT010000013.1:8927-16998 GCA_964402205.1 uncultured Anaerolineales bacterium | reverse complement strand
CCATAGAGCTCGCACGCGTCACGCAGAGCGGGCAGGGCATCCGGGCCGAGATCGCGACAGGCTTCGGGGTGACCGCGGGCCACATGGTAGGCGACCGCGAGGGTTGGGTCACGAGGGGTCGTGCCCTGCCGCTGGAGGACCTCCGCGGCGGCTCGACGTGCACGTAGGTCCTTGCCGGTGAGCACGGCGCCTAGCCGCGTCAGGAGCGCCTGGTGATGCGGGAAAAGCAGGGCGAGGGCGGCGATGGCGCGTCCTTGACGACGGTCGTCGTCTGACGCGAGGTCGCGTAGGAGGCCATCGGTCACGTCGGGCAGCAAGTCGGTGACCAGGGTAGCTAGCTCGGGCGAGAGCGCGGCATCGAGGGAGGCGCGGAGCCGCTCGTGAACCGGCGTTGCCTGGCGGGCAGCTTGGACGCGGATGGCGCCCGCGGCGGCCCTGCGAACGGCGACCGCGGGATCTTCGCGAAGGGCTTGGAGCAGTGGATCCAAGGCGGCGTCAACGTCCAGACGGGCGGCCGCCAGGACGAGATCGGTGCGGGTCCCTGCACGCTGCACGGCTGGGCCTTGGGCGGCATCGGCTTTCTCCTGGGCAGCGCGGATCTCGGCGTCAAGGCGGCGGTGGATGGCCAGCGCAGAGGCTTGACCGAGCTGGCACAGGGCGGCCGTCGCGGCGCGGCGGATGTCTGGGGATGGATCGCGCGTGAGGGCCTCGACGAGGGCCTCTGCTGCTTGGGATATCTCCGCGTCATTCTCAGAGCGCATGCCAACGGTCGCCGCGTGGTGGACCAACTCCAGGCGCGACGCTGCGCCCAGCTCAGTTTCATCTTGGGCGTCGGCAGCGTGAGCCACCGCCGCGCACAACGCCTGCGGAGGGGTCGCGGGCCCTTCCGTGGGCTCGAGAGGCGCTTGCTCCTCAGAGGTTGCCTGCTCGGCCTCGCTCTCGCCTAGCTCCTGGGGTTTGGCTGGGTCAGCCTCCTCTGGGGCCTCTGGGGCCTCGGGGGCCTCGTATTCCTCAGGGGCCGCCTCTTCCGGCTTGGCGTCGGCCGGCGCGTCGACGGGCTCTGCCTGTGGCTCCTCGCCGGCCTCCGCCTCTTGCTCCTCCTCGGGCATGGCCTCGACGGTATCGATGTCGGCAGGGATTTCGGGCTCGGATGCCGCCTCTGGGGCTCCCACGTCCTCTGGCTCGGCGGGGGCTTGGGTGAGGTCGGCGAGCAGCCTCTTGAGGCGTGCTACCTGATCGGGCGGCGCCTGGGGCATCCGCCGCTGGATGATCTTGACGCCGGTCTCACCGAGTAGCCGAAACGAGGTCAGGATGGTGTGGTAGGCCAAGGGAAGGGCGCCGCAGGCCATGGCCACCATGGTCGAAAGCGACTGGGTCAGCGCCACCAGCGCCTCTTGCGGATCGACGGCCGTGCCCTGGGGAGCGGCGAGGATGCGCGCGGCGATGGCCGCCAGAACGGGCACGATGGCCTCGGCTGTTTCGGGCTCCATGGCACGCAGCAAGGGGGCCACAGAGTGCGGTCGCACCAGCATGTCGCGGGCCTTGGCCGCGTCGGGGCCCGTGCCGCTGGCAGAGGCCACCAGCGCGTGGATGGTGGCCTGCTCCTTGGCGCGGAGGAGCTGCCTTACGAGAACGCCGCGCTGGTCCGGTGGGGCGGTCAGGATCCGCTGGAGGAGCGGCGGCGAGGTGGCGTCGGGGATCTGCTCCAGCGCCTCGGCGGCGAGATCCGCAGAGGGCTTGTCGGCGATGGCGACATGGAGAAGCGACCAGCTCACCTCCAGGGGGTGGGTTTCCAGCAGGCTCTCCAAGGGGCCGCCGTCCTCGTGGGCGAGGGCGTCAAGGGCGTGGCGGATCGCGTTGGGGAGCTGAGGGTTGCTCGTCTGTGAGCCGTTGGTCATGGGGTGCCTTCCCCGGCGTCCCCGGTGGGCCGCAGTGCGAGCAACCTTGCTCTGTATGACGAGTTCCAGGGACGATGGATCCAAGATGCCATGGGTACCTCACAGGACGTGCGAGGGCGCGGCGACGCCATTCTAGGGGATGGGCGGTGGGTGTCAAGGCAGATCGCCGTCACGCGAGGGGCGGGAATCTGACAGGTTTCTGCTAGTCAGTATCAGAAGAAAGATACCAAAGAAAGAAAGCGAGTGAAAAGTGCCAGAAGCTACAGCTTCTGGTTCGATTTTGACGCGAGTTTCACTCATAGAGGCCATAAGGCGGTTGACGGTACGCTATGCGTCGGACAACAATGGGTAGGCGGTGGCGAGATAGCTTCACAGCTCTTTTGGGAGATGGCGATGACCAGCGCGTGCATTCTGTTGGCCGATGATGAAAAGGCTCTGGTGCGGGTGGTGCAGCGGAGTCTGATGGACGATGACTACCAGGTGGTGACGGCGCTCGACGGCGTGGAGGCGCTGGCGGCTGCGCGTCGCTTTCGGCCGGATCTGATCGTGCTGGACGTTGATATGCCTGGCATGGGTGGGCTGGACGTCTGCCGCGAACTACGGAAGGATGAAGAGCTTACCGACGTGCCCATCCTGTGCCTCAGTGTGCGGGATGCTGTCGAGGAGCGGGTGGCCGGTCTGGATCGAGGCGCCGACGATTACTTGGGCAAGCCGTTCGACTTGCGCGAACTCAAGGCGCGGATCGAGGCCCTTCTTAGACGGGCCTATGGCAGTGCGTATCATCGCGAGGCGGGCGAGTGTATCGTGGCGGGGTCCATCCAGTTGAACGTGAACCTCTCCCGGGTGCGTCTCGGTGACAAAGACGAAGAACTGACGCCGACCGAGTGCGACCTCTTGGCGTACCTCATGCGCCACGAAGGGAGGGTGTTCTCCAGCGAAAAGCTGCTGCAGGAGGTATGGGGCTATCCGCCCGGCACAGCGGATACAAGCCTGGTGCGGTGGCACATCAAGAATCTGCGCGACAAGATCGAGTCCGATCCCTCGCATCCGACCATCATCCGCACGTTGTCACGCCTGGGCTATGTGTTCTCGACCACGGGCTAGGGTCCTCTAGGCAGCGTCTTCCGGCGATTGGGCCTCTGTACTATCCACGCTAACGAGAAACCAACGCATGCTGCACGCTGGTCAAACGATTGGCCAGGTATTCTGGTGTATACTATCTCCCAAGCTGCTGGATGGGCCAGCAGAACACACCCAAAGAAAGGGGTAAGCGAGATGGCAGTAGAGAAGACGGTTGCTTCCACCAGCCTAGCCGAGGTGGTGGACCGCATCCTGGACAAGGGCATCGTGGTCGATGCTTGGGTCCGCGTGTCGTTGGTTGGCATCGAGTTGCTGGCCGTTGAGGCGAGAGTGGTGGTGGCTGGCGTTGACACGTACCTGAAGTACGCCGAGGCCGTCGGCCTGACGGCTGCAGCGGCGGCGTAGCCGATCGCCAGGCGCGCGTGCTCGAAGGACGCTAGTAGGCGAAATGGGGGACTCGTCATGGCATTCTTCGATTCTTGTGAAAGGAGCAGCGTGCCTAACGATATCCAAACGGATATCTCACGAACCCCCAACGCTTGAGAGTGTACTTTTGGACTATACTGTTAGCTGAGCCGCTGGATAGGCCGGCGGCTAGCTACCCAAAGAAAGGGGATGGGGGACATGGCAGTTGAGAAGACGGTTGCTTCCACCAGCTTGGCCGAAGTGGTGGACCGAATCCTGGACAAGGGCATCGTGGTCGATGCTTGGGTCCGCGTCTCATTGGTTGGCATCGAGTTGCTGGCCGTCGAGGCGAGAGTCGTGGTCGCCGGTGTTGACACATACCTCAAGTATGCTGAGGCCGTCGGTCTGACCGCGGCAGCGGCAGCGTAGGCAACCACCCACGGTGGGTTGACCGCCACTCCCTTCCGGAGTGGCGGTCAACCGCCAGGGGCACGTGCATTGAGGATGCTTACCCAGAGGAGGTGATGCTATGGCCTTGGCTGAACAGATGCGTCAATTGGCCGAGCAGCTCCTAGAAGAACGAAACGGCCGCGCGGCCGCGGTGGCCAATCTGCGCGTCGGTGTGGCCGAACAACTAACCGGGCTGCGCGAGGCGCACGAGGCCATGACCGCTGAGCAGCAGGCCATGCTGCAGTCTTATATGCAAGATCTGACCGCCAACGTGGACGGCCTACGGGCCGACGCGGGGGCGTTTCTAAGCGAGCTTGATAGCGCCCGCCAGGCGATGGCCAATGAGCAGCGCGAGCTGCTGGGCCGCGAGACGGGCGATCTGCGCCGCAGCGTGACCGATCTGCGGAGCCAGGCGGCGGCGTCGTTGCAAGAGATGGCGGATGCCCATCAGGAGATGGCCGCCTCTCAGCGCGCGGCGCTGGGCGCTAGCTTTGAGGGCCTGCGTCACGGGACGTCCGAGTTCCTGGGCGCGTTGGACGCTGCTCGAGGCGCCATGGCGGCTCAGCAGTCCGAAGACCTGAACGGCTATCTCGGCAACCTGCGGCAGGCCGTATCTGACCTGCAGAACGCAACGGCGTCGCTCTTGGAAGAGATGAACGGGGCGCGTCAGGCAATGACCGCCGAGCAACAGGCCTGGCTGCGCGAGCACACGCAGGCATTGCGTGATGGGATGGCCAGCTTTTTGGTAGAGGCCGAGGAGGCCCGGTTGGCCATGGCTACCGAGTCTCAGAAGCAGCGGATGGAGGCGTTTCAGGCCATGGCGGCGAACCAGCGCGAGCGGCTGACGGCCGAGCGCGATGGGTTGGCGGCTGATGTGGCCGAGACGCGGGCCAGTTTCCAAGAGGCGCAGAACGCACTGAGGGCCGATCTCACCGAGGCCCGTCGCATTTGGGCCAGCCTGTCGGCTGCAGCCGAGGTGACGGTACCTGCACCAGAGGTCGTGGAGCCTGAGGCCGAGGCCGAGCCTGAAGCAGAGCTCGAAGCGGAAGAGCAAGAGCCTGCGGAAAGCGTCGAGCCAGCCGACACGCCGGTGGCAGAGACGCCGCAGAAAGCGCCAGAGCCAGAGGCGGACGCTGAGGAGGAGCCCAAAGAGCCGGACGACCTGACGGCCGTGCGCGGCATCGGGCCGACCACCAACGCTCGGCTCAAAGAGGCTGGTATCACGACGTTCATCCAGTTGGCTTCGCGGACGCCCGAGGATCTGCGCGAGCTCCTGGGAACGACGGCACGGCTGGCCAATATCGAGGACTGGATCGAGCAGGCTAGGGAGTTCAGTCAGTTCCAGTGAGTCGTTACACCGCCGGACTGCTCTTTCGGCGAGGTCTGACGCCCAGCTCATGGCGAGTGGGCGTGCTGGTCGAAAGGGCAGTCGCGGCTGGGGCTCCGCGACACCGGGAGAGGTTTGCATGGTGGTTTCTGGTATGCTAGACTTTCTGCTAGAAGATCTGCTAGACGATCTTCTACAAGCTCTTCCCGCTGACAGGGTGGGATGATGGCTAGCATGGGAGGTCGCCATGTACCTCGGAGAACGCAAGATTCGGTCTGCTGGTCGGACCAGCGGGAGCATCGAGATCACGATTCCCACCGATCTGCAGGCGCTAGAGGGCGTCAACTGCTCGTTCATGGTCCGCGATGGACCTCGGCCCGAGATCGTGCTGCAGCCCGACCTCTCGGAGGCGCGAGCGCTGTTTCAAGCATTGTGGGAGCGGCTGCGGCTTGGCCTTGCAGAGGTCGGCGAACTCGAAGAGTTCTCCCTGGCACCCTTTGCGTTGGGCCTCTTTCCCGCGGCGCATTGGCGGGATCGGCCGCCCTTGGCCTATACCGACGCGCTGACGGTGCTGCAGCGCCAAGATGCTACGACTGGCCGCGCCCGCGAGGCCATGGCGCGGACCTTGGCGTTCTTGGCCATCGTGGCGGGTCGGCAGCTTGGGCTCGAGGGGAGGCTGGCCGTCGCCTTTGGGGATGCGGTGGGCTACTTGGTAACGGGGGTGACGCCTGGGCTCGGCGCGGATTTCGAGCGCGGCATGGCGGATCGCTTGTTTGCGCAGTCGCTGCCCGCTGGCAAGCGTTTGCCGCAAGGCGAGCTGGTTGCGGGGCATTCGGTGCCCGTGGGGCCTGGGTCTCCGCTCAAGGAGCGGCTCTGGTTGCGGGCACGTCCAGGGCTGTGCGCCGTCTACGATCAGTTCCACGCCTGGCAAGAGGATTCTGAAGCTTACGAAGCCGATCGCGAGAACTGGTATCGCGCCTTGACGGTAGAGATGGGGATGCGAGCGACCTCGGTGGAGGGGTTCTTGGAGCGTAGGAACGAGGCCAAACGAAGCCCCGAGCCCTCACCCCATGAAAGAGACCAACGAGAGGAGACATGATGGCTGTGACAGCGAGACCCGCCAGCAAAGAGGTGCCTGCCGCCCTGGCCTTGCGTCCGCGATCCGATTTCGTCGAGACGCCCCAGGTGGAAGAGTTGGCACGACGAGCGATCGCGTACCTCGATGCGGGATTTCCGGTGCACTTTCGGGGGCCAGCGGGCACGGGCAAGACGACGCTGGCCTTGCATGTGGCGGCTCAGCTCGGTCGACCGGTGATGCTGATTACCGGCGATGAAGAGTTCGCCACGTCGGACCTAGTGGGTGGCCAATATGGGTACCACTATCGCAAGGTGGTGGACCGGTTCATTCATACCGTGCAAAAGTATGAAGAGGACGCGGTTCAGCGCTGGGTAGACAATCGCCTGACGACGGCGTGCCGCGAGGGGTTCACCCTGGTCTATGACGAGTTCACGCGCTCGCGTCCAGAGGCCAACAACGTCTTGCTGGCCGTCCTCGAGGAAAAGCTGCTGGTGCTTCCGAACATGAGCAAAAAGGATGCCTATATCAAGGTGCATCCCGAGTTCCGCGCGATCTTTACCAGCAACCCCCAAGAGTATGCCGGGGTGCACGATGCGCAGGACGCCCTGGCCGACCGTCTGGTGACCATCGACGTGGGTTACTATGACCACGACACAGAGGTGGTCATCACGTCATCGCGATCGGGCATGCCTCCGGAGCAATCCGACCGCATCGTGAGCCTCGTGCGGGACTTTCGCGATTCGGGCGAGTATGACCAGACGCCGACGCTGCGAGCCTGCATCATGATCGCGCGCGTGGCGCACATGCAGGGGCTGCAGCCTGTTGCCAGCGATCCTCGTTTTGTGAATATCTGCATGGATGTGCTGGAATCCAAGACTGCGTTCACTGCCCAGGCCCGCGAGCGGCGCGCCCATCAGCGCAAGATGCTCCTTAGCCTGATCGAGCATCATTGCGGCGCCCCGATTGGCCCGGTGGAGGCCGAGGGCGCGGCGGATTCCGAAGCGCCGCGCCAGGAAGAGGCGCTGCAGGACCTGGCATCGCAGGCGATGGCCTTGGCGCTGGCTGCGGTCGAGGATGCAGAGACGGGCGACGCAGACGCGCTGGACGCAGAGCCTAAGCTGGCGCAAGAGGCGGAGCCTCAGGACGAGGGGGCGCTCCATGTGGAAGCGTCGAGCAACGGCGATGGGGCTGAACGGGAGCTGGATGCAGACGACGCGGAGCTCAGCGATGATGCGGATGCTCCAGCAGAGGAAGGAGCTAGCGAGGCATGAAGACCAAGCATCTCAGGGGGATGCGCGATATCCCGACCATCCAGGGCGTGCATCATCACTCGCTGCCCGGGACGCGCGAGCAGACGGTCGCCGAGATTGCCCGCCTGGAGCACGAGAAGGCCCGCCTGGAGCGCGAGATGGGTATCTGGAGCGATAACCAGGCGCGCACCGAAAAGCGGATTCGCCAGGTGGAAGAGCGCCTCGCCTCGCTGCAGGAGATACTGGACCCCCAGCCGTCCAAGGCGGCCAAGCGGCGTAACGGGCGCCGGGAGAGGTCCGATGGCGATGCGGGCGACGATGATCAGTCCAAGGGGTGGGATGCGGTCTCGCTAGAGTACTAGGGCGGGACGCCGCGAGGCAGCGTCAGGGGCAAAGGAGGACGCGCATGCAGAGGGCGAGCGGTCTGGAGTGTATCCGGACGTCACGGCACATTCGGACGATGCGGTCGATTCACAAGAGCACAATGGAGGGGCTCGACGGGTGGCCTCGCTTGCGCGAGACAGAGCACCAGCGCCGAGAGCTGGCGCGGTTGCGCGCCCGACGATCCTATGAGCAGCGGCGT
>CAYOBT010000013.1:0-8827 GCA_964402205.1 uncultured Anaerolineales bacterium | reverse complement strand
CTGGGGCATGTGGGAGGCAAGCAAGTGACAGACGACAAAAAGCAACCGAAGGAGATCTCCTTCGATCTGGGCTTTGGCAGCATCTTCAAGGGGCTCGGCGACCTGATCGACGTGCTGGGCGAGGTCGCGGAAACGGGCGAGGAGATCCAGCGCAGCGGCGAGTTCCGCGTCAAGGGGCTGGGCGATCAGGCGCGAGGCGTGTATGGCTTCACGGTGCGGACCAACGTGGGCGGCGCCCCCAAGGTGGAGCATTTTGGCAATATCCGCGCGACCGAGGAAGGGCCCACCGTCGTCGAGACGCGGGAGCCGCTAGTGGATGTGTTCGACGAAGAGGACGAGATCCTGATCGTGGCGGAGCTTCCCGGTGTCTCTGAGGAGGAGATCCAGGTGGAGATCCGCGACGACATCCTGTCGCTAGAGACCACGGGTCAGCACCGGTTCGCCAAGGAGATCCTGCTCTCGGCGCCGGTGGACGCGGACGCCATGCAAAAGGCGTACAAGAACGGCATCTTGGAGCTTCGACTGGCAAAGGCATGACTGATCGCACTGTCAAGCACTTTAGCCTGCACCGCATCGCGGGCACCGAGCTCCGCGTCGTGGCCGACGTGGAAGAAGGGGTGCTGCCGCTGGTGGAGGTGGAAGAGGGCGTCGTGCGCGCCTATGCCGGCCAGCTTGCCTGGCCCCATCGGTGGGTGACGCTCTTTGTGCTGCAGGACCTGCAGCCGCTGGTCCGCCAATTGCGGGCTGGGGGCGCTCCGCCGGGAGAGGCCGGGGTGGCTCTGGGCAATCGTCCGGTGGTCAACATGTACGACCTGGCGAATCTGGCGGGCTGCAACGTCTTTGTGAGCCGCGATGTGGCGACGCGCGAGGGCTACTGGGGCGATGACCTGGCTATGCGAGGGTTGCTGGCGCACGAGCACGCTCACCCGCTTTCCGAGAACGAGACGGTCAAAGCGTCGCGGGCGCTGCGTGTGCGACTGTCGTTAGAGCTGACGGGCTCGGCGGACAGGTTGGGCTGGGATGACGAGCGGCAGACTAGCGTGCGCGATCTGCTGGTGCGTCAGGCGCAGCGGCTCGGTCTCTTGGCGCCGCGCGAGGTGTTTGCCAACCAGTTGGCCATCCGAAGCGGCTTTTGGTCGGCGATGTTGCACGTCAATCGGCGCAACGTGGTCAACGCACGTCACAGCGTCGATGGCAGGGCCCAGTTGCGGCGGATGGTGGATCGCGAGATGGACCAAGGGCGTTTGGGATCGCGCGCGGCCGATCTGCTGATGCTCATCGGCGATCTGGAGGGCCACCTGGACCTCGCCTTGGAGATCGCGCCGTTCTACCGGGCGGGCCGTGAGGCCGAGGCCCACGAGCTCGAGGCCATCCTGGAGGCGGGTGTGTTGCCGCGTCTGGCGCCAGGCGTCGCCAGGGCCTATGCCGCACTGCGCGACCAGTACCTTGCTTTGGAGGCGACGATGAGCCCCGAGAAGTTGCTGGCTTGGGCCAAGGGCGTGCTGGGCATCCTGACCGAGGTGGTGGCGCAAAGAGAGTTGGTCCTGCATTGGGACCTAGAGGTGGCGGACGAGGGCGACGGCTCGTAGGCGGGCTAGAGAGCTGGATTGGACCACGTTCACGAAGGAGAACTATGGCCGGATCAGAAGAGGCTCCCGAGGGCAAGTATGTCTATTGCATCATCCGCTGCAGCGAGCCCCCCACGTTCTCGACGTTGGGTATCGGCGAGCGCGGCGACGAGGTCCATACGGTGCACTACCAGGACTTGGCGGCGGTGGTGAGCGACTCGCCGGTGATCCGGTATGTCAATAGCCGCCGCAATATGATGGCACATACGGTCGTGCTCGAAGAGGCGATGGAGAACCATACCATCCTGCCCGTGCGCTTTGGCATTGTGGCGCCAGGCTTGGAGGCCATCGAGGTCAAGGTCCTGCAGCGGCGGTATGACGAGTTGAGCGGGCTCTTGGACGAGATGGAGGGACGCGTCGAGCTCGGGCTGAAGGCCTTTTGGTATGAGAATGTCATCTTTCCCGAGATCGTGTCCGAGAATCCGGTCATTCGGCGGCTACGCGATACCTTGATGAACAAGTCCGCCGAAGAGACCTACTACGAGCGGATCCGACTGGGAGAGATGATCGAGACGGCTATGGGCCAGAAGCGCGACGAGGATGCGGAGCGGATCCTGGGGGCGTTGCAGCCCCTGGCCCAAGAGACGCGGCTCAACGAGGTCATCACCGATCGCATGGTCGTCAACGCGGCGTTTCTGGTAGAGGCCTCGCGCCAGCCCGAGTTCGACCAGGCTTTGGATACCCTCGACGAGGAGATGGCCGAGCGCGTCTTGTTCAAATATGTGGGACCGGTGCCGCCTTACAACTTTGTGAACATCACGGTGCGGTGGGACGACTAGGAGCAGCTGCGGATGGGGTTTCTTGTTGACTTGCTTGCGTTTCCCGTCATGGGTCCCGTGAAGGGGCTCATGTGGATTGCGGAAAAGGTCGCCGAGCAGGCCGACAACGAGATCTATAACCCGGGCAAGATTCGCGGGCAGCTCATGGAGCTAGAGTTGCGGCTGGATCTGGGCGAGATCACCGAGGAAGCCTACCTGGAAGTCGAGGAGATCCTGCTGGAGCGGCTACGGGTGGTGCAAGAGCGTAACGCCCCATCGGACGGTTAGCCAGGGCTTCGACAGGTCGCGATGGTGGCGCTATGGGTGGCGTGCAAGGAGGATGAGATGCCGACGGGACCCGAGATTGCGGTGATGGCCAGGGAGCAACTGGCCGCGCTTACTGGATTGGAGCCCGACACGCTGGCGTCGCTTCGCAAGGGCGAAGACGGGTGGCACGTGACGGTGGTGCTTGTGGAGATGCGGCGCATTCCCGAGGCCAGCGACATGCTTGCCACGTATGAGGCTGTGCTGGACGACGAGGGAAACCTCCTCGGCTATGAGCGGACGAGCCGCTACCATCGCGGGGAGGTCCTTGCGAAGGAAGAGTAGCCAAGCCTGTGCTGGGCGTAGGGCAGAGCGTGTCACGCAACGGATAGGAGGCAGCCATGGCGGCAAAGGCAAACGTGTTGGCGACGCGGACACCCATCCAAGAGGCGATTCGAACGTCGTTGCTCAAGGTGGGCACCGATCTGCAGGAGCAGGGCAAGGTGCATCAGGCGCTGACGCCGTATCTCGATCTGGTGGCCTCGCACGGTGGGACTGAGCAGGCAGCGGTTGCTGCCGAGCGCGTGCTGGCGATTTCCGAGACGTTGCAGGCGGAGGGGCAGTACCACGTAGCCATGATGGTCTTGGCGCGGCTGGAACGCGCCTACGAAGGGAGCCTCGATGCCGCAGCCGATGAGGTGTAGGCATACGCGCCGCCTCTTGCGATTCGTGCTAGGCCGCAAGGCGGAGAAACGTGAGGAGGAACTGTGAGCGATGGCGAAAACCGCGCCAGCATTCAGTGCCCCATCGGCCTCTTTGACGACCAGGAGGTCAGAATGGCCGCCCTCGCGGAGGCGGTCAACCAGGCGTCGACGCCCCTGGCAAAGGCTCCCTGGGCAGACGAGATCATGGCCGCTGCCGACGAGCTTCTGGCGTGCGAGGCGTACGACGAGAGCAGCCGAGATTGCCGCCTGTGTCATCGCTTTGCCGACCTGCGTCGGCGGACGGCCGCCCTCATTGTCAAGGTCGCTCAGGTGGCGCGGTAGGCAGGCGCGCAGTGGCCGATAGCCACTGTCCGTCATAGAGGAGCAGAGCATGCCCGATCAACGTATGGAGCACTCGGTACAGTCAAGCACGCTGGCGGACATTCTAGAGCGGGTGCTCGACAAGGGCATCGTCATCGCCGGCGACATCAACATCTCGTTGGTGGGCGTCGAGCTGCTCAATATCAAGGTACGGTTGCTGGTGGCCTCGGTGGACAAGGCCATGGAGATGGGCATCAACTGGTGGGAGACGGATCCCTACCTTTCGACGCGAGCTCATCAGCTCGAGGAGGAGAATCGGTTGCTGCGAGAGCGGCTGGAGCGCCTTGAGGCGAGACTGGAGGCCGCCACATGAGCGCCCGTCCTCAAGAGCCCGTGGTGACAGTGAGCGTGCGTTGCGCCTTTTGCCAAGGCACCGGGCGCGATCCTTTTGGCGTGATGTCGCCGCTCTCCAAGTGCCAGGTGTGTGGCGGCACGGGGCGTCGGATGCTCCGCGCGCCTACGTCGAGTTGCCCCTTTTGCGGTGGCACTGGCATCTATCCGCATACGCGCCTGACGTGCACGGTATGCGGCGGGGTAGGGACCATCTCGGTTCCCGAGGCCGCGGTCGCCTGTCCGTGTTGTGGTGGCAGCGGCCGTGCCGCCGACTATGTGTGGCCCGATAGCCCGTTCCCGTGTAGCTGCTGCTCCGGCAAGGGCGTCGTGCCGCAGTCAGTGGCCAAAGCGCAGGCGAGGCATAGGAGCGAACATGACCGATAGTGAGCGAACGCTGCAGCTGCGCGTCGCGGAGGCTCTCCCCAAGGACGCGGGTCGTGGCCTGGTCCGCCTGGACCCGGATGATCTTACCAAGTTGGGCGTCGATATTGGTGATGTCGTTGAGGTAAGGGGCAAGCGCGCCACGGTGGGGCGGGCCATGCCGGCCTATGTCGAGCAGCGCGGGCAGGGCTTGATTCAGATGGACGGCATCCAGCGGGCGAACGCAGAGGCTGGCTTGGACGAGCGCGTCGCTGTGCGGCCGGTCGCGGTCAAGTCCGCTCGCAGCGTGGTGCTTGCGTCGGGCGGCGGACTCAGCGCGCGCGGCGAGGCCCAGGCCCGTTATCTGGCCCGGTTGCTGGACGGGATACCCGTGGTCAAGGGCGATCAGGTACGCGTGGACCTGTTCGGCACCCGCGCCCACAGTTTCACGGTGGTCGAGGCGGCACCCGCTGGTGCGCTGCTCATTGGCCAGACGACATCGGTGCGCCTGGCTGACAAGGGTGGCGCGGCCAAGGAACGCGGCGCCATCACCTATGAGGACATTGGCGGGCTGCGCCGCGAGATTCGGCGCATTCGCGAGATGATCGAGCTACCGCTGCGGTACCCAGAGGTGTTCGAGCGGCTGGGCATTGATCCCCCCAAGGGCGTGCTGCTGCATGGGCCTCCGGGTTGCGGCAAGACGCTGATCGCGCGCGCCGTGGCCCAAGAGACGAGCGCCCACTTTTTGCATGTGAACGGGCCCGAGGTGATCGACAAGTGGTATGGCGCTTCGGAGGCGCATCTGCGCAAGATCTTTGAGGAGGCGAGCCAGCGGGCCCCAGCCATCGTCTTTGTGGACGAGATCGACGCCATCGCTCCCAAGCGGGAGGAGATGAGCGGCGACCGCCAGGTGGAGCGACGCGTCGTGGCCCAGCTCCTGGCGTTGATGGACGGCCTCAAGTCGCGCGGGCAGGTCATCGTCATCGGCGCTACGAACATCCCCAACACGCTGGATCCTGCGCTCCGGCGGCCGGGTCGCTTTGACCGCGAGATCGCCATCGGCGTTCCCGACAAGGACGGGCGCCGCGAGATTCTGGAGATTCATACACGCGGGATGCCGCTGGCCGTGAGCCCCGATGGCGCTGCCACAACGCCTCGCCAGGTCGACTTGGACCGGCTGGCCACCATCACGCATGGCTTTGTGGGGGCGGACCTGGAAGCTCTCGGTCGAGAGGCGGCCATGAGCGCGTTGCGGCGTCTGATGCCCGACATCGACTTTGCCCAGGCGCGCATTCCCTATGAAAAGCTGATGGCCATGGAAGTCACCATGGACGACTTTCTGGAAGCCTTGGCGGAGATCGAGCCGTCGGCCATCCGCGAGGTGTTTGTGGAGGTGCCCGATGTCACGTGGGATGACGTGGGTGGCCTGGACGACGTCAAGCGACTCTTGCGCGAGACGGTAGAGTGGCCCTTGCGGTATGCCAGTCTCTTTGCACACATGCGCACGGCGCCGCCCAAGGGCATCCTGCTTTATGGGCCGCCGGGCACCGGCAAGACACTCCTGGCCAAGGCCGCAGCCAAAGAGAGCGAGGCCAACTTTATCTCGGTCAAGGGGCCAGAGCTCCTGTCCAAGTGGGTGGGCGAGTCCGAAAGGGGGATCCGCGAGGTCTTTCGGAAAGCCAAGCAAGCGTCGCCATGCATCGTCTTTTTCGACGAGATCGACGCCTTGGCGCCGAGCCGCGGCGGAGGTTCGGACGCTCACGTGACGGAACGGGTGGTGAGCCAGCTTCTGGCCGAGATGGATGGCATCGAGGAGCTCCGCGGGGTTATGGTCCTGGCGGCGACGAACCGACCCGATATCATCGACCCGGCGCTGCTCCGCACGGGCCGCTTTGACGTGAGCATCGAACTGCCTGCGCCTGACGAGGCGGCGCGAAGGGCAATCTTTCAGGTCCACACACGGCGGCGGCCGCTGGCGGATGGCGTGGACTTGAGCGATCTGGCCGCGCGGACCGCGGGCCTGGTTGGTGCCGATATCGAGGGGATCTGCCGACAGGCGGCCATGCTCGCCATTCGTGAGTTCGTGGCGCAGGACCCGGCTGGTCGCGATGCAAACGTGGCGCAGCTTTGCATAGAGAAGCATCACCTGAACGCGGCATTGGAGGAACACCGCGCTCTCCGAACCGTGGCAGGGTAGCAGCAGAAGCGAGGGGGGATACCTCACCATGGCTCCGATCTATGTCTATGCCATCGTAGAGTTCGAGGGCGAGGCCGTTCTCGACGAGCCCGGTCTGGGCGATGACGGCGTCACGGATGACGGCGTCACGGATGACGGCGTCAGGATTGTCTCGGGCGACGGCGGTCTGGGGGCCGTCGTCAGCGACAGCCCTTTGGACGACTATCGCGGGCTCGATCGCCAGCAGGCGGCGACGTACTTGGTCAACCACCAACGCGTCGTCGAGGCCGTCATGAAAGAGATGACGGTGTTGCCCGTTCGCTTTGGCACCGTCATGTTCGATGAAGATGCTGTGCGCGGCTTGCTCGAGCAGGGCGGGGCACGCTTTGCCGCTGCCCTGGACGAGTTCCGCTCCGAAACCCAGATGGAAGTCGTGGTGCTGTGGGACCTCCAGAAGATCTTTGGCGAGATCGGGCGTGAGCAAGAGATCCTCAGGCTCAAGGACGAGATCGAGGCCAAGCCAGCTGACGAGACGATGCCAGAGCGCGTTGCCGTTGGCCAGCTGGTGCAAGCTTCCTTGCTGCGTCGCCGCGTCGCCTTGCAGGAGCGACTCCTGCCAGCCATGCAGAATGTGGCGCGGGATATCGTCGTGAATCCTCCCATGGATGATAGCATGGTGCTGAACGCGGCCCTGCTCGTCGCCAAGGATGCGGCCGAGGAGCTTGATGACACGCTCGACAGGCTGGATGAGGAGCTCCATGGACGACTCTACTTCCGACGAGTCGGGCCGCTGCCTCCCTATAGCTTTGCCAACGTGGCCGTGGAGATGCCTTCTTTTGCCGATGTGGATGCTGCTCGTGAGACGCTGGGGCTGCCTGTGGACGTGACGCCGGGCGAGATCCGCCAGGCGTACCGACGGCTGGCGGCTGCTACGCATCCCGATCACAGCCCCGACGATCCGCAGGCGGAGGAGCGCATGGCCGAGCTGTCGCAGGCCCACAAGCTGTTGAGTGGCCTGGCCGAGGCCCAAGAGGGCCACGGGTCGGGGGACGGCCGTGTCCGCCTGGATCGCGACACGGTCGAGGGCACGCTGCTCATCTCCATCCAGCGGCAAGAGACAGCGGGCTAGCCGGTGATTGCCGTGCCCAAGAAGATGCCTAGAGAGACAGGAGACGCCAACGACGTGTCGAGGGAGATGCCGGCCTTTATGGTGGACCGCGACCTACGCTTGCTGCTCTTTGGCGGCAAGGGCGGGGTTGGCAAGACGACCGCAGCTAGCGCGACCGGCCTCTATCGCGCCGAGCACGAGCCGTCGCAGCGTATCTTGGTCGTGTCCACCGATCCAGCCCATTCGCTGGGCGACAGCTTTGGCCAGGCTATCGGCGATCAGGTGACCCAGATCGGCGGCTTGCCCAACCTGTTCGCGCTGGAGATGGACGCCGGGCGCCGCTACGAGGCCTTTGAGCGCGCCAATGACGTCGTCCTGCGCACCATCGCCGAGCGGGGCACCTACTTTGACCAGGAGGATATTTCCCAGTTCCTGGAGCTCTCGCTCCCGGGCCTGGATGAGCTGATGGCCATTCTCAAAGTCGCCGACATCGTCCGCGCGCGCCGGTACGACCTGGTCATCCTGGACACGGCACCGACGGGCCACACCTTGCGGCTCCTTTCGCTGCCTGACCTCATGGAAGAGTGGCTGGACGTCTTGGACCTGATGTTGGAGAAACATCGCTACATGGCGTCCGTGTTTGGTCGGTACAAGCCCGACGAGACCGACGCTTTTCTACGACGCACCGGCGACGATCTGCATCAGCTGCGCGACTTGCTCACCGATCAGGAGCTGTGCGCCTTTGTGCCGGTCACGATCCCCGAGGCCATGGCCATCGAAGAGACGGCGCGGCTCATGCGCAAGCTGCGCGAGCTCCCCGTGCGGGCACCCAGCGTCATCGTCAACCGTGTCGTCCCCGAGGGAGACGATGCCTTCTCGGCGTCCCGTCGAAATGCGCAGCGTCGTCACATGGAGGCCATCGAGCGCCGGCTGGCCGATGCGTCGGTCGGGCGCGATGTGGTGCGCGTACCTTGGATGCCGCGGGAGGTCCGGGGGCTGGAGGCCCTGAGAGCCTATGCTCGTGCCATGCTGGGCCAAGATACGTCGGCGTCGGACGCGCCTTTCGCGTCTGCGAGCGCGCGTTCGGGCGAGCCGGCCCAGGTGGCTCCCTCGCC
>CAYOBT010000012.1:9541-17110 GCA_964402205.1 uncultured Anaerolineales bacterium | reverse complement strand
TTGAACACGGTGCTCTTACCGACGTTAGGCTGACCAGCCAAAGCTATGACGGCTTTTCTCTTTACCACAGCGACTTTCCAGTTGAGGCGTGCGTACTATCTGGGCCTGACCAACACGTGTGCGGCTTGGCCACGACCCAAAGCAATCTGCGTGTCAAGGATCGAGACGATGAGCGGGCCGTGGCCCGGATTGGAGCGCACGATCAGATCGGCGCCGGGCGTGAATCCGAGAGCCGACATGCGAGCCACGAATCCCCGTCCACCTTCGATGCGTGCTACGGCCGCACGCCCGTCAGTCGCAAGTTCGGAAAGGCGGATGAGTCCATGTCTCAAAGTGCGTCTCCGATCGGTCAAGTGCTTGGCTAATGCCTGTGAATCAGCCTGTTGCTGATCGGGGTCTCTCCCCACGCAGCTTGTGGCAATCTACACCCTGCACCAATGCGTGTCAAGATGGCCTGGTGCGGATAGCAAGGCCGTGCAGGCTGTCAAGGCAAGCGATCGGAGCCCTCACTCTGGACGTTTCTTGACATCAGGGCCGGCAGCACATAAACTATTTTATATGTTCTTTATCGAAATGGAGCAATAATCATGGTGCAGATTCGACGACGCGCCTTCCTACGCGCCGCCGTGACCCTCGGTGCGGCAACCTTGGCGGGATGTGTCTCCGCTCCCGCTACCGATCCGACTGAAAGCGAACCGACGAGCATTCCGGCTTCCTCTGCGACAACACGCCCCGCCAAGCCGACCGCCACAAGGGCTTCGGCAACGCGAGTTGCCTCACCTGTGGCCGAGGCAACGGCTGGTCAGCGGGAACCAGATCCTACAGCGGAGCCAACGCAAGGCGTAGACCCTACCACGGAGCCTCAACCAGCCTATCTTGCCGTCGTTCGTGGGGCCGATGCAGAGGCCATCACGCGACGCGCCATCGTTGCCTTGGGCGGCATGGAGCGGTTTGTGCAGCCGGGCTATCGCGTCATCGTCAAGCCCAACATATGCAACGCCAACCACGGTCCCGAGTACGCCTCCACGACGAATCCTACGGTCGTGGCGACGCTTGTGGCCATGTGCCTGGAGGCAGGTGCTTCATCGGTGCGCGTGATGGACTCGCCCTTTGCCGGCACGGCAGAGGCGGCCTATGCGCGATCTGGCATCGGCGATGCCGTCGAAGCGGCAGGCGGCGAGATGGATCTCATGGCGTCCATGCGCTTTCGCGATACGGATATCCCTCAGGGTCGCGATCTGACGTCTTGGCCCATCTATCAGCCCGTGCTAGATGCCGATCTCGTCATCAACGTCCCCATCGCCAAGCACCATAGCTTGGCCCGGCTGACCTTGGCCGGCAAGAATCTGCTGGGTGTGATCGAAAAGCGGCCGCAGATGCACCGCAACCTGGGGCAGCGTATCGCCGACCTGGCTTCGGTGGTCCGTCCGGGACTCACCGTGGTGGATGCCGTGCGGATCCTCCTGGCGAATGGTCCCACTGGCGGCAACCTGGCCGACGTACGGCAGGAGAATACCGTTATTGCCAGCACCGACATGGTCGCCGCCGACGCCTATGCGACCGGGCTGTTTGGCCTAGCTCCGCGCGATATCAGCTATGTGGCTTGCGAGGAGGATATGGGACTTGGGACCACCGACCTCGCTAACGTCGCTGTGCAAGAGATCGAGCTGTGAGCGATTCGCATCGCTGGCAGCGCTGGCGGGCAGCACGCCGCTGGGTTCAGGCACTGTCGCTCGTGGCGTTCACCGCCCTCGTCGTCGTCACACAACGAGGGGCGCCTGGAAGAGCGGATGCCGGGATACTGGTGGGGCTCGACCCGTTGGCTGCGCTCGCGACGGTCATCGCGCAACGACGCTGGCTCATGGTGTTCCTGCCTGCTGCAAGCGTACTGGCCGCGACGCTGCTCCTTGGCCGCGTCTGGTGTGGGTGGGTTTGCCCCCTTGGGACCTTACTCGACTGGATCCGGCCTGCGCGGGTTCCAGATGCTCCTTCACGCAGGTGGGCACGCATCGGTCAGGCGCTGCTCTCCATCATCCTCCTCATGGCGCTATGGGGCAACCTCAGCTTGCTTGTTCTGGACCCCGTGAGCATCTTTGTCCGGAGTCTGACGCAGATCGTGCTCCCGGCTACGAATTGGCTGGTGACGCGCGCCGAGTACGCGCTGTATGGCGTCGCTCCGCTTCGGGGCGCCCTGGATAGCGTCGACGGTCTCTTGCGCGGCTCCGTACTCCCGTATGAGCAGCCCTACTATGCGGTAGCTGGCGCTACCGCGTTTCTGATCCTCGTGTTCAGCCTGAACTGGGTGGCCCATCGAGGTTGGTGTCGATACGCCTGTCCTCTTGGAGCTATGCTAGGGCTGGTGTCCAAGGTCGCGCCGTTCAGGCGCAAGGTGTCGGAGGCGTGCATCGACTGTGGGCGATGCGCGAACATCTGCCCGACAGGGGCCATCGACGAGGGACAGGGCTATGCCAGCTCGGCAAGCGCCTGTATCGTCTGCATGGAATGCCCACCCGAGTGCCCGGTGGACGCTATCGGCTTTTCCAAGGCTGCGCACGAGAAGCGATGGGAGCATGATCCTGGCCGACGGCACCTACTGGGGGCTGCTGTTGCCGGCGTTGGCCTGGCTGCACTGGGGAGGGTCACACCCTCATCGCATTATCCCCATTCGCGCCTGATCCGTCCCCCTGGCGTTGATGAGCAAGAGATGCTGCAGCGATGCATCCGGTGTGGCGTCTGTGTGCGGGTCTGCCCCACGCACGGCTTGCAGCCAAGCTTGACCGAGGCAGGCCTGGAGGGATTCGCGACGCCCATGCTCGTCCCAAGGCTGGGACCTTGCGACTATGGCTGTACGGCCTGCGGCCAGGTCTGCCCGACGGAAGCGATTCCGCTGCTCTCCCTCGACGTGAAGCGGAACACGCCGCTGGGGGTAGCCTTTGTGGACCGGGATTTGTGCCTGCCCTGGTCCGGGGCGAGCCCGTGCATCGTCTGCGAGGAGATGTGCCCTGTGCCCGACAAGGCCATCGTCCTGCAGGAGGTCGTCACGACATATCGCGACGGCAGATCGGTGACGTTCCAGGCCCCTGTCGTGGAGCGGGATCGCTGCATCGGCTGTGGCCTCTGTGAGAGCAAGTGCCCCGTTGCCGGCGAAGCAGCCATCCGTGTGCGGGTAGATCCCTTGGCCTGAGGCGCAAGAACGGGGGAGACAGAGATGTCTCCCCCGTAGACGTAAGCTCTAGCGCATCAGGTGCGAAGCTCACCGCCGAACTCGCGGGCGACCGCCTTGACAATGCGCGAGCGCACGCGCTCCGATTCCTTGCTGGTGAGGGTGCGGTCCGGCGCTTGCAGCGTCAGGCGGTACGCTAGGCTGATCTTGCCCGCTCCAACCTGTTCCCCGCGATAGACGTCAAACAGGGACACATCGGCCAGAAGCGAGCCCGCCGCTTCGCGGATGGCTGCCTCTACCTCGTCAGCTCCCGCCGCCTGATCGACCACGAACGCCAGATCTTCCCTAAGAGGTGGCATGGGTGAGATGGGCTCTAGGGTGGGCGTCATCTCGGCATGCGCGAGCAAAGCGTCGAGCTCGAGCTCGGCGAGGAGCACCGGTCGCTCGGGTAGATCAAACGCGTTGCAGACGCGCGGATCGACCTGGCCCATGACGCCTACATAGTCGTCCTGGCAGTGCAGCGCGGCCGTCCTCCCCGGATGGAAGGTGCCATGCTCGGTTGCTTTGAAGCGCAAGTCATCGATGCCAAGACGGTCCGCAAGCTGCTCAATGATGCCCTCTAGATCGTACAGATCGGCCAGCGGAGCGTCCTGGGTGAGCCAAGACGAGGCCTCGCGCTGTCCGGTGAGCAAGATGCCAAGTCGCAGCGGCTCGTCGGGAAGCTCTGCGCCTGCCTTGGGCAGGAACACTGCCCCGACCTCAAAGAGCAAGACGCGGTCCACAAAGCGCAGGTTGCGGGATGCCGTCTCCAGCAGGCCGTTCATGAGCGTCCGACGCATGTACTCCTGCTCGCGTGTCAACGTATTGGCTAGGCGAATGTACGCATCGGGATTGGGGCGCTGGCCTGCTGGGTCGAGCTTGGCGACGCTCTCTAGGTTGGTGAGCGAGTAGGTGATGACCTCCGTCAGCCCGCAGGCCGCGAGAACGTCTCGAACGCGCTCCTCCGCCATCAGCTTGCGGTTCCGAAGGTGCCCTGGCGTCTCTTCCGCCATCAGCGTGGCTGGCAGGCGATCGTAGCCGTAGACGCGCGCGACTTCTTCCACGAGGTCGGCGGGCAAGGTCACGTCAAAGCGGAAGCTGGGCACGGTCACCTGGACAGCTGACTCTTGGATGGTGCACGCAAAGCCCAGGCTGCTCAACATGCCATCGATGCGCTCCGGAGATAGGCAGATACCGAGCAGACGTTCGACCTCTTGGGCTGTGAGCTCAATCTGGACCGGCTCGTAGCGTCTCGGGTACACATCCACAAACCCTTGTGCGATGGTACCTCCCGCGAATCGGCGCATCAGGTCGGCCGCCCGCCGCAGGGCAACGAGGGGCAGCTCGCGATCGACGCCGCGCCCAAACCGTTGCGCCGACTCGCTCACCAGATGCAGGTTCGCCGATGTCCGGCGAATGCTGATGTTGTCAAAGCTTGCCGCCTCGATCAACACATCGACCGTCTCGTCGGTGACCTCACTCTCCAGGCCGCCCATGACGCCTGCAATGGCCACGGGGCCCCCGCCATCGGTGATGAGGAGCGTCTCGTTGGAGAGCTCCCGCTCAACGCCATCGAGGGTTGACATGCGCTCCCCGTCGTGGGCACGTCTCACGATGATGGTCGGCGGTCCTCCTGGATTCACGGGCCGGACCTTGGCATAGTCAAAGGCATGGAGTGGCTGGCCAAGTTCCAGCATCACATAGTTGGTGATGTCGACCACGTTGTTGATGGGGCGCATGCCGGCCAGCACCAAGCGCCGCTGCATCCACGCAGGCGACGGGCCGATGGTGACGTCGCTGACCAGCGCCGCGGCATAGCGCGGACATAGGTTTGGGTCCGCAATCTCTACCGCCACTCGGCCATCGATGGGCGCTCCCTCCACGAGCATTTCTGGAGGCTCCCATCGGAAGGGGACATCGGTGAGCGCCGCCGCGTCGCGTGCCACCCCTAGAATGGAAAAGCAGCGCGCCAGGTTCGGCGTCAGGTCCAGATCGAGGACCGTATCGCCCCAGTAGTCCACAAGCGCGTGGCCGACGGGGGCGTCCTCCGGCAGGATCAGGATGCCCTCATGGTTGTCCGATAGGCCCAACTCTTTTTCTGAGCAGACCATGCCCTCGGAGCGAACGCCTCGGATCTTGGCCGGTTTCAGGGTGATCCAGCTCTCTTCCTCGGCATAGCCGTCGATGAGGCGCGCGCCAGTCTTGGCAAACGCTACCTTCTGGCCCTTGCTGCCGACCGGCAGGTTCGGGGCGCCCGTGACGACTTCGAGGTCCTCGTCTGGGCCAAGACGGACGCGAGCCAGGACGAGCCTATCGGCATTGGGATGCTCCCGGATGCCAAGCACCTCGCCGACTAGGAGCTTCTCTCGGTCCCACCATTCCCCGACGTGGTCGATGGCTGTGACCTCGAGACCTCCTAGCGTCAGCCTTTCGGCCAGCTCGGGGATGGGCAATTCGACATCGATCATCTCTCGCAGCCACTGCAATGGTACGCGCATGAAAGCTCAACCTCCGTATGGGATCAAGGGCTAGCCGAACTGGTGCAGGAACCGGACGTCGTTGCCAAAGAACTGCCGAATGTCCCGGATGCCATGTCTGAGCATGGCAATGCGCTCAGGTCCCATGCCAAACGCGAATCCGGAGAACTCCTCCGGGTCATAGCCGCCGTTCCGGAGCACGGTGGGGTGGACCATGCCGGCGCCCAGGATCTCGAGCCAGCCGGTGTATTTACAGACCTGGCACCCCTCGCCTCCGCACAGCATGCAATCGATATCGGCTTCGGCGCTGGGCTCGGTAAAGGGAAAGTAGCTTGGGCGAAAGCGTAGCTGGCGCTCGCTGCCGAACATCTCGCGCGCAAAGCGCGTGAGCACGCCCTTGAGATCGGCCATGGTGATGTTGTTTCCGATGACGAGCCCCTCCACCTGGTAGAACATGTGCTCGCTACGGGTGGTCACCTGCTCGTACCGGTAGCATTTGCCAGGCAAGATCACCCGTACGGGCTCTGGGGCAAACCGTCGCATAGCGTGGATCTGCCCCGGGGACGTGTGTGTTCGAAGCAACACGCCTGGCTTGGTGGTGTAAAAGGTGCTCCACATATCGCGCGCCGGGTGGTGAGGGGGGATGTTCAGCAACTGAAAGTTGCGCACATCGGTCTCTACCTCTGGCGAACGGAGTACCGTGAAACCCATGCCGGCAAAGATGTCATAGATCTCGCGCAGTGTCTGCCGGCTGATGTGGATGTGGCCTACGGAAGGACGCCTGCCAGGCAGCCGCACGTCCAAAGCCTCTCTCTGGAGTGCCTCTTGGAGGGCCTGCTGTCGGATGGCTTCTTCGCGGCGCTCGTATGCTTCTTGCAGCACCTCCTTGACCAGGTTGGCAAGCCGACCTATGACCGGACGCTCCTCCGGGGCGAGCGAACCTAGGCTCCGTAGGATCTCTGTCAGCTCGCCTTTTTTGCCCAGATAGGCCGTTCGCCATGCGTCCAAGGCCGACTCGTCTGACACGTCTGCGAGCGCCTGCTCTGCCTTGGCCTGCATCGCCTCGAGATCTTCTCGCAGCCCCATACTGTCATCCCTCATTTCGCAGCAACACGATGGATCATCCGCTAGCTAGTCTGGAAAAGCAAAAGCAGCAGCTCCCTAGGGACGAAGCTGCTGCTGCAATCTCCGCGGTACCACCCTGATTGGTTTCGTGAGAAACCCTCTCATTGGCGGCTGGCGAGTCTTGGTGACTCGCGTGCCACATACCCGGTAACGGCGGGCTGCCGGAGCGACCTACTCACCGAGGCACACGACCTCGGGTTCGGCCGTCGGCTCAGGAGCGAACTTCAGCGAGGCTCTCCCAAGGGGATTTGCAGTCGGTGATCCCCTCTCCCTGTCGGAGGCTGCCCCGCCTACTCTCTCCGTCGCTGCCGATCACGTGGACTCAATTGCCTCGATTATAGGCCCCCGGCAAAGGTCTTGTCAAGATCGCGCATTTGCGCACAAACGGCCAACTGCATAGAGTCAGGATGTTGCCAACCGACGCTCGGTCGGCAGGTTTGCTGGGGCCCAGGGTAACTTGTGAATTCTTACGAATCGTTGTAATCTCGGAACAATCCATCAATTCAAGGGAGAACCGCATGCTAGAGAAGCTCTTTCATCCGTCGTCGGTTGCCGTGATCGGCGCGTCGTCCAACCCGGGCAAGCTAGGTCACCAGGTGCTGGCGAACCTCATAGCTAGTGGTTTTGGCGGGGCGCTCTATCCTGTAAACCCAAAGGCTGACGAGATCCTGGGCCTTGAGGCCTATGGCAGCGTGACCGATATTCCGGGCCCGGTCGATCTGGTGGTGGTAGTCATCCCCAACAAGTTCGTAGCCGACGTGCTTG
>CAYOBT010000012.1:0-9531 GCA_964402205.1 uncultured Anaerolineales bacterium | reverse complement strand
CAAGGGCGTCAAGGCCGCGATCATCATCACCGCGGGCTTTCGCGAGGCGGGGCCTGAGGGCGTCGCCATGGAGCAAGATCTCCTGCGTGTGGCTGAGCAGTATGGCATGCGGCTGGTCGGCCCCAACTGCTTGGGCGTCATCGACACCCACACTCCCATGAATGCCAGTTTTGCCGCTGGAACCCCCGAGCCGGGCAGTATCGCCTTTATGTCCCAGTCTGGCGCGCTGTGTACGGCCATCCTGGACTTTGCGCTAGCCGAGCATATCGGCTTTTCCCAGTTCGTGAGCCTCGGAAACAAGGCCGATGTCGATGACGTCGCCCTTCTCGACGTGTGGGGCGACGACCCCACTACCAACGTGATCATTGCATACGTCGAGGGCGTGAGCGATGGGGCCAAGTTCATCGAGGCGGCCCGCACAGCTGCCTCGAAAAAGCCTGTCATTGCCGTCAAGTCTGGCCGCACGGCGTCGGGCTCCAAGGCGGTATCCTCGCATACGGGGAGTCTCGCTGGCTCGGATGCGGCCTATGACGCCGCATTCTCACAGGCTGGCGTGCTTCGCGCCAACTCGGTTCAGGATCTCTTTGACTGGTCGACAGCCTTTGCTTACCAGCCGCTGATCAAGGGCAATCGCGTCGCCATTGTTACCAATGCGGGTGGACCCGGCGTCATGGCCACCGATGCGCTGGAGCGCAACGGCTTGGTGCTCGCTTCCCTCCAGCCCGAGACGGAGGAACGCCTGGCCGAGGTGCTTCCAGCGGCCGCCAACATCCACAACCCGGTGGACGTCTTGGGCGACGCGCGTGCCGATCGCTACACGGCAGCACTAGAGGTCGTGGTGGCGGATCCCGGCGTGGATGGCGTGGTGGTCATCGTCACGCCGCAGACCACGACGGAGATTGAGAAGACGGCCGAAGCTCTGGTTCGCGAGAGCGAGAAGGTGGACAAGCCGCTACTCGGCTGCTGGATGGGCTCCAAGGAGGCCTCCCGCGGCACGCAGATCCTGGCCAAGAACAAGGTGCCGAACTATCCCTTCCCAGAGCGGGCCATCGGAGCTCTCGGCGCCATGTTGCGCTACCGGACCTGGCGCGATACGCCTGTCACAACAGCCGAGACCTTTGATGTGGACAAGGTCTCCGTCGAAGAGCTGCTCAATGAGGTGCGTGCCGACGGTCGTACGGCCATAGGGGATGCGGAGGCGCAGACTATCCTGCAGGCCTATGGCTTTACCATACCGCAATCGGCCGTAGCACCTACACCTGACGAGGCCGTCAAAGTCTGTGCGGAGATTGGCTACCCCGTGGTGGCCAAGATCGCGTCGCCCGATATCCTGCACAAGTCCGATGTGGGCGGGATCATCGTCGGCGTCGACAGCGACGAGGCTATGCGAGAGGCTTTTGACACCTTGATCGAGCGGGCCAAGGAGCACCAGCCAGACGCGACGCTCTGGGGCGTGCAGGTGCAAGAGATGGTCTCCGACGCTCGCGAGGTCATCATCGGTATGAACCGCGACCCGCAGTTCGGCCCCTTGGTGATGTTCGGGCTGGGTGGCATCTATGTGGAGGTCCTCAAGGACGTGACGTTCCGCGTGGCCCCCATGACCCGCACGCAGGCCGAGGAGATGGTGCGATCCATTCGCTCTTTCAAGCTCCTCACAGGCGTACGCGGGCAGGCGGCTTCGGATCTGGACGCGGTGGTGGACGCCATTCTGCGTATCGCGCAGCTGGTCACCGATTTTCCTGCGATCTCCGAGCTGGATATCAACCCCTTGCTGGTCCGCGAGGAAGGTGAGGGAGCCGTTGCGGTTGACATGCGACTGGTCCTCGACTAGTATGACGCTGTGTTCGTGAGCTGCGCTCGGATCCGCGAGCGTGTCTAGGCGGCGACGATGCATGAGGAGCCTCTCGAACCGCGAGGGGCTCTTTTTGTGCCATGATGAAAGGCGTAAAGGAGCTAACCATGACCCTGATTGAGAGTGTTCACGGACGAGAGGTGCTGGATTCGCGTGGCAATCCGACCGTGGAAGTCGAGGTACAGCTCTCATACGGCGCGGTGGGGCGCGCGGCAGTGCCCTCGGGCGCCTCAACCGGCGTCCATGAGGCCGTCGAGTTGCGGGATGGCGACAAGGGCCGCTACAACGGCAAGGGCGTGCTCAAGGCCGTCGAGAGTGTGAACGACGTGATCGCACCCCAGCTCATCGGCATGGATGCACTGGACCAGCTCGCCATCGATAGCTTTATGCAAGAGCTGGATGGCACTCCCAACAAGAGCCAGCTTGGGGCGAACGCGATCCTGGGCGTTTCGCTGGCCGTGGCCAAGGCGTCCGCGGATGTGCTCGGCTTGCCGCTCTACCGCTACATCGGCGGGGTCAGCGCTCACGTGTTGCCCGTCCCGATGATGAACATCCTGAACGGCGGCAAACACGCCATGAACAGCACCGACCTGCAAGAGTTCATGGTCATGCCCGTAGGCGCGCCTAGCTTTGGTGAGTGCCTACGTTGGGGTGCTGAGATCTACCATAGCCTTGCGAGCGTCCTCAAGGACAAGGGGCTGAACACGAATGTCGGCGACGAGGGCGGCTTTGCCCCGTCGTTGGGGTCCAACGCCATGGCCATCGAGGTGATCCTGGAGGCTATCGAGCGCGCTGGCTATCGTCCTGGCGAGGACGTGTTCATCGCGCTCGATCCCGCGTCTAGCGAGATCTATGAGGATGGCAAGTATATCCTGGCACGCGAGGGGCGAGAGCTAACCAGCGACGAGATGGTCGCCTTCTATGCTGACTGGGCGGACAAGTACCCCATCATCTCGCTCGAGGATGGCATGGCTGAGGATGACTGGGATGGCTGGGTCAAGCTTGTGGAAGCCATCGGCGATAGGGTGCAGATTGTCGGCGATGATCTGCTGGTCACCAACGTGGAGCGTGTCAGCAAGGCAATCGAGCTCAAGGCTGCCAACTCGCTGCTGTGCAAGGTGAACCAGATCGGCACCCTGTCCGAGGCCGTGGCCGCTGTGGACATGGCACATCGGGCTGGTTGGTCGAGCATCGTGTCGCATCGCTCAGGCGAGACCGAGGACAGCACCATCGCGGACATTGTCGTAGGGCTTAATACGGGCCAGATCAAGACGGGTGCTCCGTGCCGTAGCGATCGTGTGGCCAAGTACAACCAACTTCTCCGCATCGAGGAAGAGCTGGGCGAGGTGGCGGTCTATCCGCAAATGGACGCCTTTCGCGTGAACCGCTAGTCGGTACCGCATCGCACGGGGCGAGAGGGAATCTCTCGCCCCGTTTTTTGCTTGAGAGGGATGCCGGAGCTGGCTACAATCCTCTCGTCACGCGAGGTCCAACGAGCCGAGAGGTAGGCATGGTTTCGGCGCTGCTCTGGTGGCTGGTCGTCTTGCTTCTGGGCTGGGCGGTCTGGCCGGTGACGAGGCGTGTCTTCCCAGCCTCGCCCGATTGCGGCTGGTCGCTGACGCGCCTGATCGGCCTTGTGCTGGTTGGTTATCTCTACTGGCTGGCTACCAGCATAGGGCTTGTACCGGCGAGTAGGGCGTCGGTAGCAGTCGTCGGCGCGGCCTGTGTGCTCGGTGGCGTCGCGGCATGGTGGTGGTTGCGAAAGAGCGTCGCCAAGCTCGCAGCCGCCATCTGGCAGGAGATAGCCGTCGCAGAGCTTGTTTTCGCCGTGGCGTGGATCGGCTATCTCGCGTTTCGCGGTGGGATCCCCGGCATCCAGCACACCGAGCAGCCGATGGATCTCGCGATGCTCTCGGCGACGCTCCACAGCCGTAGCATGCCCCCCATGGATCCGTGGCTCGCGGGGGAGCCAGTCAGCTACTACTATGGCGGCTACCTCCTGGCAGGCGTGGTAGCCCACCTCGCCAGAACCCCTGCCCCCACTGCGTATAATCTAGGCCTCGGCTTGTACGCAGCTCTGGCTACCTCAACACTGTATGGGGCGTTCCGGACGGCGCTTGCGTCGATGGCGCGACCCGCGCGTGCGCGCCTCACCGCTGCTATGGGGGCCGTCGGAGTGATGGCGCTCAGCAACCTGGAACCGGTGTTCGAGTTGTTGCACGCGCGCTTTGGCATTGAATATCTAGCCAGTTGGCTCGGCGTGCCGGGCCTGCCAGGGGCCGAGATCACCGGAAGCTGGATGCCAGCGGGCACTTGGTGGTGGCGTGCGAGTCGCGTGGCAACCGACACTACGCTGGCAGGCCGCCCGAGCACGCTCATCACCGAGTTCCCCGCTTTCAGCTTGCTCCTTGGCGATCTGCATCCCCACCTAATGGGCCTGCCTTTCCTTGGCTATGCCCTAGCGGTGGCTGCCCAGCTCTTGAGCAAGAAGCCTGGCGCCAAAGGCGGGCTAGTATCAGTGGCTGCGTCGCTTCTGGTGCTGGGCTATGCCGGCTTTGTCAACACATGGGACCTGCCCGTAGTCTTGGGGCTAGTGGGCCTGGCTTGGGGGATTGGGAGCCGGTTCCGTTCCTGCCGCTTCTGGCGGACCCTCGGCGAGGCAGTGCTCGCGACCGTCGTGCTCCTCTGCCTGTGTGTCCTGGCATACTGGCCCTTCTATGCGCAACTCGAGTCGCAAGTGCAAGGCCTAGCCGTCGTGACGCTGACACGGCTACGAATCGGCAGCTTTGCGTTGCACTGGGGCGTCTGGTACGTGCCCATTGTGGTCGAGCTGTGCTTAGGTCGCTTGAGACAAGAACGCTCGTGGACGCGACTGGCCGGGCTCTGGGTCGCTTTCGTGATGCTTCCGTGGGTGGCTGTGCTAGCGCTGGGCGGGGTCGGCAAGCTTGTGCTGGCCCTTGCCGGGACAGTCATAGCGGGGCCGTGGGTCGGCATCCTGCTAGCTGGCATCGTTGCGCTCATGGTCGATGACGTGTGGTCGTCGCTCGCCTTGCAAGATGCGGATGTCTCGCGAGGGGGGCTGTTCGCGCGGCTCGTTGGGTTGGTAGGCACGGGGCTCATTCTTGGGACCGAGTTCTTTTTCGTGCGGGATCTCTTTGGCACGCGCATGAACACCGTGTTCAAGGTCTATCAGCAAGCTTGGGTGTTGCTAGGCGTCGCTGGCGTATGCGCAGCCTACCGACTGCACCGATGCGGAAGGCGGGCGCGCTGGGGGCTGGTGCCGGTGGGCGTGGTATGGTTGCTCGCTCTGCCGTATCTTCCCATGGCAGCGCAAACTCGGTGGCAGACCTCGTCTGAGTCCTGGACGCTCGATGGCGCCAGCTACCTGACGGAGCAAGCCCCCGATGCGTACGCGGCCTATCGTTGGCTAACTGAGGTGGGCGAGGCGGGAGACGTCCTCGCGACGGCCCCGGGGGCGGACTATGACGCGGCCACAGGCTGGCTCTCGGCTCTGACGGGCGTGCCCACTATCTTGGGGTGGCCGGGCCACGAGGTGCAGTGGCGGGGCACCGACGAAATGCTCGCTCGGCGTGAGGTCGACCTGGCCACGATCTACATCTCGCGTGATACCGTGGCGTTGCGACAGGTTGTGGAACGGTATGGCGTGCGCTACGTCCACATTGGTCCAAGGGAGCGCGCCCTCTACGATCTTGACGATGAGCGTGTGGCTTGGCTGATAGGTCAGTGGGATCTGGCCTTCCGCTCTGGCGATATCGTGGTGTTGCGCGTTCCAGGGCCCTGACAGGTAGGGGCCTGGAACAGCAAAGGACGCCAGAGACGGTTCCTGGCGCCCTGCTCTGCCCGGTCGATAGATATGCTAGAGGGTGCTCAGCTTGCGAGCCAAGCGCGACTTGGTACGAGCTGCCGTGTTGCGATGAATGACGCCCTTTTGGGCCGCCTTGTCCAGCTCGCGGCACGCCTCGCGTACAATGCCCTCTGCGGCTTCGCGCTCCCCTGTGTTGAGGGCGAGACGGGCTCGCCTGACAGTGTTACGCATGCGCGTACGCACAAGACGGTTCCTGACGCGCCGCTTTTCCGATTGCCGCGCTCGCTTGGCGGCAGATGCTGTATTGGCCAAGGTGATCCTCCAAGCTTCCCACACGGGATTGCCTTCACTTGCAAGCTAACAGTATAGGCCAAGCCCTGTAGATTGTCCAATCACGAGAGGCGGCTTGCGAGTCGATACTCACGGGCATCCGACCTAGTCAGGGGCATACGCCAGCAGGATCAAGAACCGAGCGGGGAACGTCTCATCGGGCTCGTTGGGCTGGCCTGCGCTACAGATGAGGACGATCAGCGTCTCCTGGGTCACTTGGCCCTCTGAGAACAGCTCGCTCACGCGACCGGGCTTGTAGAGATACGCGTTGGTGGTCTCGGCGTCCATGCGCAGGGCGTCGCGCACGAGAAAGGTTGCTTGGCTTCCGCCTTGCGCAAAGGTCACCGGGTGTCCCTGTAGCCGCTCTAGGTTGGCCTCGATGGTCGCTAGGTCATACGGCGATCGCACGCTCCCCTCGATGAGCTCGCGTAGTGGTTCCGCCTCCAAAGGGCGACGCGACCAGTAGCCGTCGTGGATGCTGAGAACCGGCACGCCTGTCAGCCCGTCGGCATAGACAAAGATCTTGTGATCGGGAACCCACGAACCGATGTCGTTAAAGAGACGCAGGTTCGCGCCTGTGGCATCCGAGATGAGGATGTCGACTCCCTCGAGAGTAAGCCAGTCGCTTCTGGCCCAGTCCGTTGGATAGATCATCGTCAACGGTTCCGATGTGGCCGCAAAGTTGATGCCACCAATGTAGAACAGGTTCGGGCGGGGCGTGGGCGGCGACTCGAACGGCGTGGCTGTGCTGACGGGCGCAGAATCCGTCGGTGCCGACGTGTCGGCCAAGGTTGGCTGTGGGGTCGGCGAATGTGTGGCCGTTGCAGTTGGCGATGGCGTCGACGTAGGGCTCGGAGACGCCGTGACCGTCGCGGTGGGCTGCGGCGTATCGGTAGGCGCAGTGGTCGGCGTATCGGTTGAGGTGCGTGGCAGCACGTGAGTAGGGCTGATCGCCACGGCGACGGGATCTGGCGTCGTCATGGCGGCGCTGAGACCCAAGCCCAATGCGAGCCCCAACACAAACACTGCCGGAAGCAGCCATTTGCGATGTCGTGCTGCGATTCTCTTGGCTGACATGGTGCCCCGTTTGCGTGGTATACACGGCCACTAGCGCGGCCTCATCGCGACGAGACCGCATCAGTCTAGCCAAATTGGGGAAGAAAGTCAAGTAATCCAGTAAGAAATATGCCCTCCCTCTGTCGAGCTTGCCAGGATCGCCGCCGCATCGTAGACTCGCGTCGTTGGTACCAAGTGAGCAAGGAGAGCGCAATGCGCATCAGCGAGATCAAGGCCTATCCCGTCTGGGTCGGTCGGCGGAACCAGCTCCTCGTCAAAATAGAAACGGATGAAGGCGTCTATGGTTGGGGCGAGTCTGGTCTCTCGGGCCGGGAGCTTGCCGTCGTTGGCGCCGTGAAGCACTTTCGTGAGTTCCTGCTGGGCCGCGATCCCATGGCCATCGGGCGGCACTGGCAAGAGATGTACCGCAGTGCCTATTTTGAGGGCGGACGGGTCTTGACGGCAGCCATTTCCGCCATCGATCTGGCGCTCTATGATATCACCGGCAAGGCGCTCGGTGTTCCCGTCTACCAGCTCTTGGGGGGAAAGCAGCGCGACTATGTCCCCGTCTTTGCTACCATCGGGCTGGGTTCGCCGGACAAGGCCGTGGCCGATGCGCAGCTGTTGCTGGAACATGGCTGGCAAGCTATTCGCACGGGCATCGGTTACCGAGGCCGCTCAGACGATCCACACACCTTTGAGCCTTGGCGGTCTATCGGCGCTACGGCAGAGCTTCTAACGCACCTCCGCCAAGTCCTGGGGCCCGATCCCGTGCTTGGGATCGACTATCACCATCGGCTGAGCGTTGCGGAGGCCGCCTCCTTTTGCCAGCGCATGCCTTCCGGGACGCTGGATTTCCTGGAGGAGCCGATTCGTGACGAATGCCCGGCCGCCTACCAGTCCCTGCGAAGCATGGTGGACATCCCCCTGGCCATCGGTGAAGAGATTTCCAGCAAGTGGGAGTTCTTGCCCTACATCGAGCAAGGCCTCACCAACTATGCGCGGGTGGACGTCTGCAACGTCGGCGGCTTGACGGAGGCAGTCAAGGTGGCAGGGTGGTCCGAGGCCCACTATATCGACCTGATGCCGCATAACCCCCTGGGTCCCGTGTGCACGGCGGCTACGGTGCATCTGGCGGCCGCGGTGGCCAACTTTTCCTGGTTGGAGTGCCGCGCTACGCCCACCGAGCAGCTCGGGGCCGACAACACGGACCTGTTCCCCCAGCAGGTGACGCTGGATGGCCCGCGCTACGTGGTGCCCGATACGCCTGGCCTTGGGGTCGATGTGGATGAAGACCTAGTGGCCGAGAAGGAGTTCCGCTTCTCTGAGCCGTCGCACCTCCACAAAGAGGACGGGTCGTACACCAACTGGTAGTCTAGCTGAGCAGCAAGGAGTGCGAATCGCTATGCCCGAGCGTCTGTTACAGGTCCCCGTGATGCCCGACTGGGAAGAGATGCGTTCGGATTGTATCCTTCGCCAAGGTACGCCTGGACGTGTGCACCATATCGAGCTCTTTCTCGATCCAGAGGTGCGTGAGGCCGTGGCCGATCGGTTCCAACTGTGGGATGATCTCGACTCGGAGGACCCCTACTTCTACTGCAAGTCCGATCTCATCCTTCAGCGGTTTTTGGGATACGACTATGTGCGGGCCGGGGTAGAGGGCGTCACCATGGAGTTCAACTGGGGTGCTGCCGACGACACTGCCGATCTAGAACGCAGCGGCGGCCGCCAGTACATGTCAGAGGGTAAGGGTCCTATCACAACATGGGAGGATTTCCACGCCTATCCCTGGCCCAAGCTGGAGGACGCGCACACGCGCATGCTGGAATGGTATCAACTGAATCTACCTGACGACATGTGCATCATCGGAGGGGGCGGTTTCGGCCACTTTGCCGAGTTCCTTACCTGGCTGATGGGATACGAATCGCTCTGTTTCGCGCTCTATGACCAGCGGGATCTGGTTCGCGCTATCTCTGATCGCATCACAGAGCTGTTTCGTGGCGCGCTGGAGCGCATCCTGGAGTTCGATCGCGTCAAGATGGTGTGGGGCAGTGACGACATGGGCTTCCGCTCGGCCACACTCATCAGCCCGGACGATCTGCGTGAGTTTGTGCTTCCTGGCCACAAGCTGATGGCCGAAATGTCCCATGCGGCGGGACGTCCGTACTTGCTGCACTCTTGCGGAAATCTGAAGGAGATCATGCCTGATCTCATCGAGCACGTGCAGATCGACGCGCAGCACTCGTTCGAGGATACCATCATCAGCGTGATCGAGCATCAGCGCCTCTATGGGGATCGGCTCGCCGGGCTTGGCGGCATCGACGTCGACTTTCTCTGCCGCGCCGATGAGGATGCCATCCGCCAGCGCGTGCGCGACACGCTTGAGGCTTGTATGCCAGGCGGCGGCTACTGCCTGGGCACGGGCAACAGCGTCGCCAACTATATCCCGCTGGAGAACTATCTCATC
>CAYOBT010000011.1:11710-17280 GCA_964402205.1 uncultured Anaerolineales bacterium | reverse complement strand
CGCAGCGCGGGACGCACTATTGTCCGGTCTGCCAGCCCCCGCTAGTTCCGTGCGAAGCGTAGCCATGGGGGAAGCGTGAAGAGCTTCGATGGCGAGAGCGATGCCCTGAGAAAAGCGCTGGATGAGGGCGCACGGACGCTGCCTGGTACAGATGGATCTGTCAGACTGCTAGCTCTGGACGATAGCCGTGCCATCGCCGAGGAGCTTGGGAGGTCTCGCAGGGACGTCGAATTGGCGGCGGTGCGCGCGCACATCATGCCCGTACGCTATCGGCGGAGCCTAGGCACCGTTGGCTGGGACGGTCAGGCCGCTTTGCTGAGCTCTTGCGTGGCTGTGGTTGGCTGTGGGGGGTTGGGAGGATGGGTGGTCGAGGGCCTCGCACGCATGGGCGTTGGCCGCATCATCCTGGTGGATGGCGACCGGTTTGACGAAGACAATCTCAACCGTCAGCTCGGGTGTCTTGAGGGCACCCTTGGACGGTCCAAAGTGGCTGTGCTCGCTGAGCGGGTGCGGCAGGTCAACGGCGGCGTGGACGTGACGGCTTTCGATGTCGCGTTGGATGCTGGCAATGGCCCGGGCTTGCTGTCTGGTGCCGATGTGGTCATCGATGCGCTTGATTCGCTACCCACGCGCTATCTGTTGCAGCGCCTAGCTCGCGACATGGATATCCCTATGGTTCACGGGGCGGTAGCGGGTTACACCGGCCAGGTGATGACGATCATGCCTGGCGACGCGGGGCTGACGCGGCTCTACGGGGAAGAACCCGCCATGGAACGCGGTGTGGAGACGCGCTTTGGCAACCCGGCCGCTACGCCGATGCTTGTTGGCGCATGGCAACTCGCAGAGGTCGTCAAGCTTCTGATAGGCGAGGAGTCGCGGATCCGAGACCGGATGCTGTTCCTGGATACGCTCTACGGCGATGCCAGCGCAGTCTCCTGGGCGACGGAAAGAGGCGAGTGAGCAAGACGGTCCTCGTTGTTGACGACGATGTTCAGATCGTGCGCATGGTGCGGATGGCTTTGGAGCAAGAAGGATATGAGGCGCTTGCCGCGTACGATGGGGTCGCGGCACTTCAAGCCATCGAAACCGGGGGCGTCGATCTGGTGCTACTGGACGTGGGTATGCCACTTCTGGACGGCTGGGACGTCTGCCGGCGCATTCGCGAGCTTTCGAAGGTACCGATCATCTTTCTTACGGCTCGCAGCCGGGTTCGGGAGGTGGTCGCCGGGCTGCGACTCGGAGCGGACGACTATGTACGGAAACCCTTCTGTATCGATGAGTTGATGGCGCGTATCCGCAATGTGCTCTTGCGGAGCGAAAGGGATCGGGGTGAGCATGATCGCACATACGATGATGGTAGGCTGCGTTTCGATCCGACGCTGAGGACTCTTGAGAAGGATGGAGCTCCCATCGGGCTGACGCCGACAGAGGGCGACGTGTTGGCTTGCCTGGTGCGGCATGCGGGTCAAGTGGTCCCCTACGCGCGCATCCTCGAGGAGGTCTGGGACCGCGATCCCGGTCGCGACAAGCGTACCATCGCGGTGTATGTCCGCTATCTTCGGCAGAAGATCGAGGACGACGCGTCGAGCCCGCGGTTTCTGACTACGCAGGTTGGCAAAGGGTACATGCTGGTACCTTGGCAGGAGCCTGGTGAGCGTTCTCAGAGTGGATCACCTGACGACGATGAACACGATGCACATAGGAGATGAAAGCGATGGATACACACAGGCGGTGGAGGCGAGGTGCACGGTTGGTCCTTGGGGCCGCAATCGTCTGCCTGGTAGCTTCAGGCTGCGAAGGTTGGTTCCGCTCAGACACGGCTACGCGCGAGGCGCCGCCGGCCGCAACAGCCGAAGCGACCGCAGAGCCGACCGCGCTGCCAGAACCGACGCCAACCGAGGCGCCTCCCACCGAGGAGCCGCCCACGCCCATGCCGACGAGTGAGAACGCGTATCCCTATCCCGTGGATCTCCCCGAGCCTGGTGACTTGCCCGAGTATCCAGAGGCCTATCCGAGCGACTAGCGTAGGTTGGCAGCAAGGGAGGGGCCCTGAAGGCCCCCCCTTGCTCTGCTGATATTCGGCCGTTACGGACGCCCGCCCGCGACGCGATTCTTGGCTTTGGCTGCGGCTTCTTCGGGGCTCAGGCCCTCGCGAAGGCAGCAGTGCTTGTACTTTTTGCCGCTGCCGCAGGGACACGGATCATTCCGGCCCACCTTGGTGACGCGGCGTTGTTGTGGCCGCACCGCACCGGCGCTGCCGCCGCTCGCCCCCGAGAACCGGGTGGGGCGCGGCGCTGTCGGGGCCTGATGCACGCGCACATTCAGGACCATCGACCCGATGGTCATCTTGACGTTTTCCAGAAGCTGGTCGAACATGGCGAATGCCTCGCGCTTGTACTCGACGAGCGGGTTCCTCTGGCCGACCGCGCGCAGTCCGATACCTTCGCGGAGCTCGTCTAGCGCCGTGAGGTGATCCACCCACGCACGATCGATGGCGCGAAGCATCACGACTCGCTCGAGACGGCGCATGAGCTCTACGCCGACCTCGCGCTCGTGTTCGTCGTATCGCTGTTCAAGCAGCTCCAAGAGCTCCTCGAGGATCTCTTGCTGAGACATGCTGCGCCAATGCGCTACTGACATCTCCTCGGGGAGATGTATCATGCGGTCGATGGTCGCGTGAATGGCGAGCAAGGCGCCATCATCATCACCATCCTCACTTGCGGCAATAGCTTCGAACTCTGCGACCAGTCCGTCTAGCACTTCTTCTACGATCTCGGTGACCATGGGCCGCAGATTGGGTTCCGAGAGGATGAGCCGTCGCTGGTCATAGATGACCTCACGCTGCTGGTTGACGACGTCATCGTACTCGAGAATGTGCTTGCGCAGGTCAAAGTTGTGGCCCTCGACGCGCACCTGGGCGTTCTCGATGGCTCGCGAGACCATGTTGTGCTCGATGGGGATGTCCTCATCTACGCCCAATCGATCCATGAGGTGTGCGAGCGACTCGCCGCCGAATCGGCGCATGAGCTCGTCATCCAGTGCCACGTAAAAGCGAGACGAGCCCGGATCGCCCTGCCGGCCCGCACGGCCACGGAGCTGATTGTCGATGCGTCGGGCTTCGTAGCGCTCTGTGCCGATCACGTGCAATCCGCCTAGCTCGACGACCTTCTCGTGGTCGCGGGCGCAGATTTCGCTCGCCTCCGCGAGGGCTTCCTCCCATACGTCAGGTTCTACATCTTGCAGGCTCAGCCCTTTCTTGCGGAGGGCTTCGCGGGCCATCCCCTCGGGGTTGCCGCCTAGCAGGATGTCCACGCCGCGGCCGGCCATGTTGGTGGCAATGGTCACAGCACCTGGCCGGCCAGCCTGGGCGATGATCTGCGCCTCACGCTCGTGGTACTTGGCATTCAGTACTTCGTGCGGGATACGCATGCGTTTCAGCCTCTGAGAGAGCATCTCGGATGTCTCGATGGCTAGCGTGCCGACGAGGATGGGGCGGCCTCGGTCGTGCTCTTGCTTGATCTCGTCGAGCGCGGCGCGGTACTTGGCATCCGCCGACTTGAAGACAACGTCCGCATAATCCTCACGGATCATGGGCTCGTGGGTGGGGATGACGACGACGTCCAGGTCGTAGATCAGGCGGAACTCTTCCTCTTCGGTAGCGGCCGTGCCCGTCATACCTGCCAGACGTCGGTACATCCGGAAGTAGTTCTGGAAGGTGATGGTGGCCAAGGTAAGGCTCTCGCGCTGGACGGGCACGCCCTCTTTGGCCTCGATGGCCTGATGGAGTCCTTCGGAGTAGCGTCGGCCATACATCAGGCGGCCGGTGAACTCGTCAACGATGATCACCTCACCATCTTGGACGATATAGTTGCGATCGCGCTGGAACAGCGCCTTGGCTTTTAGGGCGTTCTCGAGGTAGGGCGTCAACTCATAGTGCTCGGGCGAGTAGATGTTATCGATGCCCAGCATCCGCTCGACCTGGCTGATGCCCTCTTCGGTGGCGCTGACGATGCGCTGCTTCTCGTCGACCACATAGTGTGTGCTTTCATGCAGGTGAGACGCGATGTCGGCGAAGCGTCGGTACCACTCAGTCGACTCTTCCGCTTGACCAGAGATGATGAGGGGCGTCCGCGCCTCGTCGATAAGGATGTTGTCGATCTCGTCAACGATGGCATAGTACAGCTCCGGCTGCACGCACTGGTCCAGATCGAGCACCATGTTGTCACGGAGATAATCGAATCCGAATTCGTTGTTAGTGCCGTAGGTGATATCGGCCTCGTAGGCTTCTCGTCTAGAGATAGGTCGCAGATGTAGGTAGCGATCATCCTCGGTAGGATAGTCTGGGTCGAAGAGGAACGAGCTCATGCTGGGATCGTTGCCCATGGACTGGATGATGCCAACCGAAAGGCCTAGGAGGTGGTAGACCGGTCCCATCCACTGCGCGCCTACCTTGGAGAGATAGTCGTTGGGCGTTACGAGGTGCACCCCGCGTCCGGTGAGCGCGTTTAGGTAGAGAGGCAAGGTGGCTACCAGCGTCTTGCCCTCTCCCGTCTTCATCTCCGCGATGCGGTTCTGGTGGAGGACAACGCCGCCGATGATCTGTACATCATAGTGGCGCAGCCCAATGGTCCGTGTTGCGGCTTCGCGGACGGCGGCAAAGGCGGTGGGCAGGATCCCATCCAACAGCGCCCGCTCGGTCTCGTCCATCCGGGACTGCCGGCGCTCGATCTCGCGTCTGAGCTCACGGCGGCGGTCGGCGGCGGGCTCGCGATCGACCTGATGGCGAAGCTCGGCGATGGCGGACCGGTCCTCCGTTGTGGCCGACTGGATGCGCTCCTGGAACTGGCGCGTGAGCGCGCGCAGCTCCTCATCGGATCGCGCCTGCATCGCTGGCTCTAGGGCGTTCACCTCGTCCACGATCGGCTGTATCTTGTCGATGGCCCGTTGGGATGGGTCGCCAAGCAGCTTTTTGAAGATTCCAAGCATAGGAAGGTAACTCCTCGCGTTTCGGCTTAAGGTATTATAGCACGGAAGAGCAAAGGCCGGGCAGAGGCATCGATCGCCCTGCCCGGCCTGGTGGTTGCTGGTGCGAGAGACTAGCTGTAGTTAGGCTCGTAGGCGCGAAGCGTATCGCCAACCGAGTGACCACGGTGCACCGCGTCGATCACGCGGGCCATCCAGGGTCCGAGGCTGATGACCTTCATGTTGGGAAGGCGCTTTGCAGGTGTGATGGGTTGCGAGTTGGTGCAGAGAATCTCGCGAAAGTTTGCCTGAGCCATGCGTTCCGCTGCATCGTCAGAGAACGTTGCGTGCACAAAGCAGCAGTAGACATCCTTCGCACCATAGGCGCGTAGAATGTCGGCGGCTCCGGCAATGGTCGTGCCACGGTCGACCTCGTCATCGACGATGAGAGTGTTCTTGTTGCGCACATCCCCGATGACAGAGAGGCACTCAGTGTTGCCGCCATCACGGCGCTTCTCGATGAATGCCACCGGCACACCGAGAGTCTCGGCAAAGTTGCGGGCCTTTTTGGCAAAGCCCAGATCGGCTGAGACGACCACGGCCTCGCG
>CAYOBT010000011.1:1422-11700 GCA_964402205.1 uncultured Anaerolineales bacterium | reverse complement strand
CAGGTCCTCGATGCCCTTGTCAATGAAATGCCGACTCAAGAGGGGAAAGGCTGATAGCTCGTCGCCAGGGAAGCTGAAAAAGCCCTGGATCTGGCCGGCGTGCAGATCGACCGTCATGAACCGGTCTGCGCCGGCTGCTGCCAGCATGTCTGCCACCAGGCGCGCGGTGATCGGCACACGGGGCTTGTCCTTCTTGTCGCTACGGGCGTAAGAGAAGAAAGGCATCACCGCGGTGATGCGGCCGGCTGATGCTCGCTTGACCGTGTCAATCAGGATCATCAGCTCCATGATATTGTAGTTCACGGGTGAGCAGGTAGGCTGGATGATGAACACGTCCTTGGAGCGGACGGTCTCGCCCAGTTGCACAAAGATATTCTCATTGGCGAACACGGTGATATCCCGCTTGTGTAGCGGCAATCCGAGCGCATCGCTTATCTCTTGCGCCAGTTGCGGATTGCCGCTTCCGGCGAGCAAGGCCAGTTCACCGTAGATCCTTACGCCCTGTTCCATGCTTGGCGTCTCCTCCCCCCCTACGTAGCATGGCGAGACCGTGCCCGAGGTTGGCCCATGGATCCCGCCTCGTGCGCAAACATACTTGCGCACAGTGCTACTGTGCGCGGCTCCTAGTATGCCATATCCATCAAGAAGGCGTCAACCCTCGGCGAGGCTCGAGGCGGCAGAGCGAGGCCCGTCGGGCCTCGCTCTGTGGTTCGTTCGCTCACATTCACTAGCCCCAGCCCAATAGGGCGGGTACCACCGCCAGCACGACGCCACCAGCCATCACGGAGGCAATCTGCCCCGATGTGTTGGATGCCATGGCGTGCATCAGCAAAAAGTTGGAAGGATCCTCTTCCTGGCCGAGCTTCTGTACGAGACGCGCTGACATGGGGAATGCCGAGATGCCGCAGCCCCCCAAGAGCGGGTTGATCTTGTACCCAGAGAGCGCACACATCAGCTTCCCAAAGAGGGTGCCTGCTGCCGTATCCAGCACAAAGGCGACGAGGCCCATGGCGAGGATCAGAAGGGTCTCTGGCTTCAGGAACTTGTCGGCGACCATGGTCGAGCCGATGGTGATGCCGAGGAAGGTTGTTACGATGTTGGCAAGCTCGTTCTGGGCAGCCTGGTTGATGCGCTCCACCACGCCGGCCTCGCGCGCCAAGTTGCCAAACATGAGCATGCCGATGAGGGGCGTCGCCTCAGGAGCAATCAGCCCGCAGATGAGCGTGACCACGATGGGGAACAGGATGCGCGTCGTCTTGGAGATGGGCCGCGAGGTATAAGGCATCTTGATGCTACGCTCGCGCTTGGTGGTGAGAGCCTTCATCACGGGCGGCTGGATAATGGGCACCAACGACATGTAGGAGTAGGCGGCGACTGTGATGGGACCGACGAGATCTGGCGCCAGCACCGCGGCCACAAAGATCGATGTGGGGCCATCTGCCGCCCCGATGATGCCGATGGATGCCGCCTGGGGCAAGGCAAACCCGAACAGCGTCGCTAGGATCAGGGTCCCAAAGATGCCAAACTGTGCGGCCGCGCCAAAGAGAACGTATTTCGGGTTCTCCAGCAGAGGGCCAAAATCTGTCATGGCGCCAATGCCGATGAACACCAGGGCCGGGAAGAGCTCGCTCTCGATGCCCGCCTTGTAGAGGACGTTGAGAATGCCGCCCTCATCCAACATGCCCGTCCCCGGGATATTGGCGAGAATGCACCCGAGACCGATGGGCAGTAGGAGCAGCGGTTCGTATTCTTTGCTGATGGCGAGCCAGATCAGCACGCCACCAACAGCCATCATGACGATGGCTTGCCATGTGAGGCCGGTGATGCCTGCAAGCAGCGTGTCCAAACCAAGTGCATTCATGATACTGCTTGCCCCCTAGCCGACCGTGATCAGGGGATCATCGTTGGCAACATTGCTGCCTTCCCCAACATGGACGGCGATGACCGTGCCGCTGGCCGTGGAGCTGACCGGCATCTCCATCTTCATGGCCTCAAGCGTGCAGAAGGTGTCCCCCTCGGTCACCGTGTCGCCTACTGCGACGGATACGGACAGGATCTTGCCCGGCATCGGGGCTGGCACGACTTGGCCGTCGGCTCTGGTTGCCGGTTCGGGAGCGGCCGATGCCGGCTCTGCCTCAGGCGCCTGTGGCTCGCTGACAGGCTGCTCGGGTGCTGGAGCTTCAGCTTGCTGCACTGCGGCGAATGCTACCGATTTACGCTGGCCGTCGACGATGACGTCCACCGGCGATGCGCTGACATCGCCCACTTCGACGGTGTAGGTCCTGCCATCGACTGTGATCTCGTACTTTTGCACGTTGCCCTCCGTCACTGCATTGTATTCAAGCGAGCTTGGCTCTTCCAAGCGCCGCTATCGGTGTCGATCTGTGCGACATAGACGACCTCGCCAACAACCTCGTCGTCCTCGTAGGCATAAGAGATGCTCGGGCGGGGCCGACGAACGGTGCTGGCCTGTTGCTGATTCCCACGCGCGATGGCGACGGCGATGGCGGCGGCCATCGCGGCGCCGTCGGAGGCGGGTTCCTTGGCTGGAAGCCCTTCCTTTTCTGGCTGGGCAGGCTGCACCACGGCCCCTGTCCTGGGCCGGAAGGCCCAGGAGAGCAGCCAGATGGCGAACATGACGATGATAAGGGTGAGGAACACCAGCGCCATGCCGATGCCGGTGACCTGCAACCCGAGCGCGACGTCATTCACGGTTCAGCTCCTTCAGTGCCGACCTTCAGAAGGCCTGCAACGCCGCAGGCCTTCTGGGTTACCTATGCTACAGTCCACGCCCTAGCCGCTGGGAGACTTTCCAGAGCGAGGGGGCCTTGGGGACGCGCTTTGAGCGGCGTACGACGGGCGCGACGCCAGTGGATGGCTTGGACTCGGCGGTGCCAGGCTCTTTGGCCGGGAAGACGCGTGGCTCCTGGATGGGCACGGCAAGCCCTTGCTTGCGCAGCTCCAAAAAGTCGCGAGCTTGCTGCGGGAAGAGGGCATACGACATGATGTCCTCTTCGCTTTCTGCTAGGTCGCCAATCTCTGCCTTGGCCTTCTCCCAGGCCGGATCGAGATAGTCTGCCGGCCGGCCGGTGATTGGCTCCTCGTCGCCGATGGCCTTCTTCATCACCTCTGGGTTGATTTCGGCGGGCGGCCGCCCATACAGGCCTCGGCAGTAGTCCTTGATCTCCTGTGGGATGACCTTGTAGCGCTCGCCAGTCAGCACATTCAGCACGGCCTGCGTGCCCACGATCTGGCTGCTGGGCGTGACCAACGGTGGGTATCCCAAGTCCTCGCGCACCCGCGGGACCTCTTTGAGCACGTCCTCGTAGCGGTCTGCTGCGCCTTGCTCTCGGAGCTGGTTAACCAGGTTGGAGAGCATCCCGCCTGGGATCTGGTACATGAGCACACGCACGTCCGCCGTGGTGATGCCGGTCTCAAAGCGCCCCAGATGCTGGGAGCGAATGGTCTTAAAGTAGGAAGCGATCTCGCTCAACAGGTTCAGATCCAAGCCCGTGTCGCGCTCGGTGCCCTGAAAGGTGGCGACGATGGTCTCAGTGGGGGGCTGTGCCGTGCCCCCTGCCAAGGCAGAGATGGCGGTATCCACGATGTCCGCGCCGGCCTCGGCGGCCTTGACGAGCGCGGCCAGCGCATAGCCTGCCGTGTCATGCGTATGGTATTGGACGGGTAGCCCGACCTCTTCCTTGATGCCCTTGACAAGGTCATAAGCGACATAGGGCGTGCAGAGTGCGGCCATGTCCTTGACGCAGATCGAATCGGCCCCCATGTCCTTGAGCCTTTTCGCCAGATCGATGAACACGCGGTTGTTGTGGACGGGGCTCAAGGTGTAGGAAATGGAGGCCTGAACGTGCCCGCCCTGCTCCTTCACATTGCGCATGGCCCAGGCCATGTTGCGCGGGTCGTTGAGCGCATCAAAGATACGGAAGCGGTCGATGCCGTTCTTCACGGCGAGCTCGACAAACTTGGCCACGATGTCATCGGGGTAGTGGCGGTAGCCCAGGATGTTCTGCCCACGTAGGAGCATCTGGAACGGTGTCGTGGGCATCACTTCTTTGAGGACGCGGATGCGTTCCCACGGGTCCTCTTTGAGGAAGCGCATGGCCGAGTCAAAGGTAGCGCCGCCCCACATCTCCAGTGCGGCATAGCCGACGGATTCGAGCTTGGCCGCGATCGGCAGCATGCTGCCGGTGGACATTCGGGTCGCCAGCAGTGACTGGTGCGCGTCGCGAAGGATCGTATCACATATCTGAAGCGGCTTGGAACTCATCGTGCTCCTTTTGCTAACGTTAGAGAGGCATGGTGCCGTGCTTTTTCGCGGGCGTCTCGTCGCGCTTGTTGCGTAGCATCTGCAGCGCATTGATGAGGACCGCGCGCGTCTGGCTCGGCTCGATCACAGCATCGATATGCCCATACGATGCCGCGAGATACGGGTTGGCGAACTGTTCGCGATAATCGGCAATGAGCTGGGCACGCAGCGCCTCTGGATCGGCCGCTGCCTCTAGCTCCCTGCGATAGATGATGCCGACGGCGCCTTCGGGTCCCATGACGGCGATCTCGGCGGTGGGCCACGCCACGTTGACATCGCCGCGAATTTGCTTGCTGTTCATCACGATGTAGGCGCCGCCGTACGCCTTGCGCGTGATGACGGTCAACTTGGGTACTGTAGCTTCGCAGTAGGCGTAGATCATCTTGGCGCCGTGGCGGATGATGCCGCCATGCTCCTGCGCGACGCCTGGCATAAAGCCTGGCACATCCTCGAAGGTGATGATGGGAATGTTGAATGCGTCGCAAAAGCGCACAAAGCGCGCGCCCTTGTCGGCTGCGTCGATATCCAGCGTCCCCGCCTTGACGGCTGGCTGGTTGGCGACGATGCCCACCGCGGCGCCATCCAGCCGTGCCAGGCCGATGACTAGGTTCTTGGCGAAATGCGGCTGGATCTCGAAAAAGCTGCCCCGGTCAACGACGGCCTCGATGACTTCTTTGATATCGTACGGCGCATTGGGATTCTCGGGTACGATGCTGTCCAACGATTCCTCAGCGCGCGCCGGGTCGTCATCAGAGATCACGACGGGAGCGTCCTCGAGGTTGTTCTGGGGTAGGTAGGTGACGAGCGTGCGTACCATCTCTAGGCACGACTCGTCGTCTTGGGCGGCAAAGTGGGCCACCCCGCTGGTGCTGTTATGGACCATGGCGCCGCCCAGATCGTCCATCGTCACGTCCTCGTGCGTGACCGCCTTGACGACCGAGGGGCCGGTGACGAACATCTGGCTGGTGCCCTCGACCATGAACACAAAGTCCGTGAGAGCGGGTGAATAGACGGCACCGCCAGCGCAGGGGCCCATAATGACCGAGATCTGCGGAATGACGCCAGAGGCCATGGTATTTCGCAGAAAGATGTCGGCATAGCCAGCTAGTGACTGGATGCCTTCTTGAATACGCGCGCCTCCCGAATCTTGGATGCCGATGATTGGGGCACCCGTGCGCAGCGCGAGATCCTGAACCTTGGCGATCTTGGCGGCGTGGGCCGCGCCCAGCGAGCCCCCCATGACGGTGAAATCCTGCGCGTACACGTACACTAACCGGCCGTCAATGGTGCCATATCCAGTAACAACGCCGTCGCCAAGGGCCCCACGGTCCTCCATGCCAAAGGCGGTCGCGTGGTGGGTCACCAGAGCGTCTAGCTCTTGGAAGCTATTCTCGTCCAGCAGCAACGCGATCCGCTCTCTGGCGGTAAGCTTGCCCTTCTCGTGCTGTCTGTCGATGGCTGCCTGGCCGCCTCCGAGCTTGGATTCCTGTTGCATCTTGCGTAGCTGCTGGGTTTTGGCGTCAGAGCCCATTGTCCCTCCTTACGATGTGTGTTGCGAATCAGGGTCCTGCCAGAGTTCGAGCGTCACGCCGGCGCTGTCGAGCATCTCGCGGGCGAGTTCGTCGGGATAGGTGTCGGCGCATACAACGCGCACAATTCCTGCATTGATGATCATCTTGGCGCAGGTGATGCAGGGCTGATGGGTCACATAGATGGTGCTTCCCACGACGGGGATGCCATAGCGCGCTGCTTGGATGATGGCATTCTGCTCAGCGTGGAGCCCTCGGCAGATCTCCTGGCGCTCGCCCGAGGGGATCCCGAGCTGATCACGCAAGCAGCCCGTCTCCTCGCAATGGGGCAGCCCAGTGGGGGGGCCATTGTAGCCCGTGGCGAGGATGCGCTTGTCCTTGACGATGATGGCACCTACGTGGCGCCGCAAGCAGGTCGATCTTGTGGCAACCTGCCTGGTGATATCGATAAAATACTGATCCCAAGACGGCCTCATGCCTGCAGAATGTACTCCTTGAAAGCTCCTCCGGTGATGGGCATGATCTCCAGAAAGAGCGATAGGATGGCCTCGGCGTACTGTCGGTGCTCCCATTGGGCGCCCTTGTCCAGGCGCTTGTTCAGCCAGTTCATCAGCGACCAGGCGTTAACCGTCCAGACGAACTGGGTGTAGACAGCCGTGCCGAGGATGCCTCGCGCTTGCTCGCGGCGGATGCCCGAACCGACGAGTCGTTCATAAAGGTCGAACGAGGCGTTCATGTGAGCCACATAGGCGTTCCGTGCCTCGCCCTCAAGGGTGTCGGGCGTGAAGTAGAGTCGATCTGCGAGGCAGTAACGCAATGACCTCTCGTTAAAGGTGCAGATGCGATGGCGCATCCACTGCCGCGCCACAAAGATGGGGCATTGGACGCCGAAACGGAAGACGGCGTGTTCAAAGACCGTGTTGTGTTTGGGCTCGCTACGCATGAGGCGACGGATCAGCCGTGCGTCGGCGTCGGGGGTCTTGGCCTCCGATTGGTAGCAGATCCGAGCTCCGCGGGTGACAGCGTTGTCTCCGCCCATCCAATCCTCGAGCTGAACCCAACCGTGATCCAGAACCGGTAGTCGGTCCAAAGAAGGTGTTCCTTTGCCAAGCCCCGCAGGTTTTCAGCGCTCTTGGCTCACGTACCTCGGACCAATTGTCCGACGCAAGCCCAAACAGCCCAGATTCTACCAGAAACCGCCGATGATGCCTAGTCTTGCTTTTCGATCTGTCTCTTGGTTGCTAGGGCATCAAAGTGGGGCTTCAGCCGGCAGTACGAATCGTCCAGGGCTTCACAGATGACGCGTGTGTCGGAAAAGACGGACATAAAGTTGGTGTCGCCCGTCCACCGGGGGACGATGTGCATGTGGATGTGCTGCTCAATGCCGGCGCCCGCCGACGCTCCCAAGTTCATGCCTACGTTGAACCCGTCAGCGCGCAGCGTTTCCTGCAAGATGGCGATGCTATCGTTCACGAGCTGCATCACCTCAAGGAGAGCGTCGTCGTCCAGCGCCGAAGGCGTATCGGTGTGCAGGTACGGGACAACCATCAGGTGACCGTTGGTGTACGGGTACTTGTTCATCACGATCATGGCATGCTCGCCGCGATAGAGGATCAGGGTCTCCTGATCGGACTCGTTCGCTTCTTGGATCTCGCAAAAGACGCAGCCGGCCTGCTTTTCCGCACTCACGTAGGCCATTCGCCAGGGCGACCAAAGACGTTTCATGATGGATGCTCCTCTTGCTGGCCCCAGACGAGCTGGATGCGATGCACACGTAGATCCGAGATGGGCAGCTCTGCTGCATCTAGGACGTCCGCTGGGCGACCCGATCCGTGGGAGCCGCAGCGTAGCCGCATGTGGAGATGGTGCCGAGGGGGCACGCCGGAAAGGTACGCGAGCTCGTAGATCAGCTCTCTTAGATCGTACGTTCGGAGGCGGCCCCGTCGCTTCCGCTCGCGAGGGATGCTCTCGCGTTCCAGGAGCGCGGCGAGCTTCTCCCTGATTGCTGCGGGCGTTGCCTCCGTATGCACGGACACGCGGTAGATGGCCTCTCGCATGAGTGCCTGAGGCGCTTTGGCCTTGAGGTCGACCTCGACGGCATCGGACACGCGCAGACCAGGCGGCGCATATCGCTGCAAGAGGGCGGGTAGCTCGCTGGGCGCCACTCTCTCACCGAGATAGATGTCGATGGCCTCGCAGTCGCTTGTGTAGCCGACGGGCAAGGCGTCTGCGAACTGCATCCGCATGTGTGGGTTGTAGCCTTGGGTGTAGGCCACGGGGAGGCCAGCGCGGCGCAAGAGCCGTTCCCATAGCCTTCCCATGTCCAGGACCGATGCGTACTGAAGCGGCCACCGAACGGCGAACGTCACTCTCACGCGCTGCTCGGCCATCGTGAGCATGCTCATGGGCACTCCCACGCCGCGCGCTGAGCGGACTCGGGATAGCGTTCTCCCAGCGTCGTCAGAATCCCGCACGCGTGACAATGCTCCCGACAGTCGGCCGAGGTCGTCCCCTCTAGAGAGCGCTTTCGCTCACGTTGCAGAAAAGCCTCCGAGACGCCAGCCGAGATTACGCCCCATGGCAGCGGCTGCTCAAGGGGCCACTCCCCCAGATATCGTGTCGGGTCCAAGTCGCAGGCCTCCAACGCCTCGCGCCACACCTCGGGGCGGAAATGCTCCTGCCAGGCGTCAAACCGTGCGCCCATCTGCCAAGCTCTCAGAATCACGTTCGCGAGCCGACGGTCACCACGCGAGATCAGAGCTTCTAGCCAAGTGGCATCCCAGTCCGACCAGCTCAGCTTGATGCCTCGGCCTTGGGCGTTCTCCCGAATGAGGCGCTGTCGTCGCTGAACCGTCGCCTGATCGGCAAGCGGTTGCCATTGGAGAGGTGTATGAGGTTTGGGCACAAACGTCGACAGTGTGACGCTTACTTCGACGCGACGCCCTCGGATCTCCCGTCCAAGGCGGCGGACGTCGGTGATCAATCTGGCGATCTCACGGGCGTCCTCGTCCATCTCTGTAGGCAAGCCCAGCATGAAATAGAGCTTGATGCGGTTCCAGCCCCTTTGGAAGGCTGCGGTAGCCGTCTCTATGAGGTCTTGCTCGGTGACGCCCTTGTTGATGACGTCGCGGAGGCGTTGGCTGCCGGCCTCGGGAGCAAAGGTCAGTCCCGACTTGCGCGTCTGCTGCACGCTCTCGGCCAGCCCAACGCTGAACGCATCAGTTCGCAGCGAAGGCAGCGAGATACCGACGCCGTCGTCTCCATGGTGTTCAAGCGTCTTCTCCACGATGGCCTGGATGCCGCTGTGGTCGCTGCTCGAAAGCGAGACAAAGGAGACCTCGTCATAGCCTGTGTTGCCTAGTAACTCGTCTACGGCCTGCACGATCTCATCCACTGGTCGTTCGCGGATAGGGCGGTAGATCATGCCGGCCTGGCAGAAGCGGCAACCTCGGCTGCACCCTCGCTGGATCTCCACCATCGCGCGATCGTGTACCACACGCATGTTGGGCATGACTGGCTTGGTGGGGACAGGTCCAAGACGGGGGACGATGCGCTTGAGAACCGCCGACGGCGTGCCTTCTTCGCTCGGCTGCGGAATGAGCATACCGGTCGGGGCGGCATCGACCTCATAGAGCGCTGGGACATAGTAGCCGGGGATGCTCGCGATAGCTCGAACGAGACGTTTGCGCTCCCAACGCTGGTCCTTGGCACGGTGTACGATGTCTAGCAGCTCGACGATAGCTTCCTCGCCCTCACCGACGCAGAAAGCGTCAAAGAACGGTGCCAGGGGCTCTGGGTTGTAGGCGCCACTGCCTCCGGCGATGATGAGCGGATCACCGTTGTGGCGATCTGCTGCTAGCAGGGGGATGTGGCTCAGATGGAGCATGGTGAGAACGTTGGTGTAGGTCAGCTCGTGCTGCAGGCTGAAGCCGATGACGTCAAAGGCGTCGATGGGATGGTACGTCTCTAGGGAGTACAAGGGGATCCCGGCATCTTCCATGGCCGAAGCCATGTCATCCCAGGGCGTGTACACCCGTTCGGCCAGGTAGTTCCGATGTTGGTTGACCGCATCGTAGAGGAGCTGAAGGCCTAGGTTGGACATGCCAATCTCATAGACGTCTGGATAGGCCAATGCCAGCGTAGCGTCGATCTGTTCCCAGTCTTTGGTAACGGCATGCAGCTCGCCCCCTGCATAGCGCGCGGGCCGCTGGACGCGGGTCAGCAGACGCCGGATGGTTTCACGATCGATAGGCATGGCTTCCTCCCGAAGCGTATCCTACTCATTATAGCTTGCGCATTCGTCGGCTCTCAAATACCCATCTACCATGGCACGCATTGACCTGAGCGCCATGGATGGCTAGACTGTCTCGGCGCGCAAGCAAGGAGGAGATCGATGACGACAAGGTCCCGATTCGCCCATCCGCC
>CAYOBT010000011.1:0-1322 GCA_964402205.1 uncultured Anaerolineales bacterium | reverse complement strand
CTCTGTCCTCTGGAGGAGGGGGAGCCAGTCCTGCCGGGCGAGTCTGTGGAGGTTGGTGATTCGGCAGACGTACAGGCGCAGACCCCGGAGGGTGACTATCGGCTCATGGTGTTCTCGCGGCAGTACCTCTACGAGGGCACTCACGCGGCTGCCAACGTCCACCAGCATCGCCCCTACATTAACATGCTGGATGATCGGGCCGTGAATAGGTTCGTGGAGCTCACCTATGATGCCTATGAGAAGCGCGTGAGCGAAGGCTTGGGGGATGCGCTGAGCGATGTCTTTGCGGCTGTCTTCACCGATGAACCCTCGCTGCAAGGCGGCTATTTGGTCGATGGCGGTCAGACGGCGCCCGTTATCCCTTGGTCGTACGACTTGGAAGAGTGGTATCGCAAGAGCTACCACGAGGAACTGCTGCCGCTGTTGCCCTACCTGTTCGAAGGGCAGGGAGAGGAACAGACGCGCGTTCGCTGCTGGTTCTACAATCTCGTCTCTGAGCTCCTAGCAGAACGATACGGGGGCACACTCCAGGGTTGGTGCCAAGAGCGCGGCCTGGCCTCAAGTGGCCACCTGCTCCTGGAAGAGTCGCTGGTGGCTCACGTCTACTACTATGGCGACTACATGCGGTCCGCTCGACGCCAGGATTGGCCCGGCATTGACGTTCTCTCGTCGCGCGGCGTGGGAGCTCAAGCTCGCGAGAGTGCCACGCCTTTGGGCATGCTAGAGCCCATTCCGTTGCATGCCAAGCTCCTCAGCTCTGTGGCCGAGCTCGTGGACGCGCCGCGCGTCATGAGCGAGACCTCGGATCATGTGCAGCGCGTGCGTAGCCAAGAGCCCGTGACCGATGAGGAGATTCTGGGCACCATTGGCTGGCAATACGTTCTCGGCGTCAACACCTTGACGTCCTACTATCGTCAGAGTTGGCAGACCGATGACGACGATGCGCCGGCCCACGACTGGCCGTTCATCAACACTTATGTCGGCCGGCTCGGCGAGATGCTCGTGGGCAGTCGTTGGGCGGGCGAGATTGCGGTGTACTATCCCATTGCCACGGCGTGGTCGACGTTCATTCCCCAGAAGGCGATACTGGAGATGGGCAAGGGCCAGGTTCTCTCCATACTGGTGATGATGATACTCGCCTTCATCGTGTCGATGTGCAGCAACGTGGACGCGTTCTTCGTGGCGGTATTCAAGGAAACCTTCACCAACGGCGCCCTGCTGGCGTTCCTGGTGTTCGGTCCCATGATAGACATCAAGGCCGTGTCGATGCTCTACTCGACTTTCAAGATAAAGGTCATAGTCGCCCTGAGCGCGGTTGTGTT
>CAYOBT010000010.1:5091-17954 GCA_964402205.1 uncultured Anaerolineales bacterium | reverse complement strand
CGCTGCTTCGCATGGGCCTTTTCCCGCTGCAGGCCAACGAACCTTCGCACAGCAACCTCCGTGTCGCCAGCGCGCTGACGGGCCTGTATCTACTGCTGCGCACGGTGCAAGCGTTGCCCACGCTGGCCATTGCGGCCGCCCTGTTGGGGCTCGGATCAGCCCTCATGGCAGCCTTGTCGGCCGCTAGGATCCGTGACACCAAGCAGTCCTGGGGCTGGTTGCTGCAACATGTGCTGTTTGTGGGCATTCTAGCAGCAGCGCTGGGATCGGAGAGCAGTCTCGCCGGATTGGGCGCGCTCGTCTGCGTAGCATGGTGCGCTCGCATCACCATGGGTGATGGCAAGCAGCCCGCAGGCGGCTGGGATCTGGCTGGCGTAGCAGCACTGGGGGGCATCGCCCCGACACTGGGGTGGTCTACCTGGACGGCGACCTTTGATGCTCTGAAAGGCCTCGGATCGCCGTGGATCATGATGGCTACTGGCCTAGGTTTTGCTATCTGCGCATGGACAGTAGGGCACAATCTACGAGCGTTGATGGCTACGCAGCCCATGTGGTGGCGGGATCTGCTCCGTTGGCAAGACGTCTGGCGAGGTCTCCCCGCCCTACTGCTTGTGGCCGCTGGCATATGGTCGAGTATGCTAACCTACCATGGTCGCGGTCCTGCCTGGGAAGCCGCCGGTAGCCATGCAAGCCTCCTTGACGAAGCGGGGATCTGGCCAATAGCATTGGGCATTGCCACCTTGACGGGCGGCTCGCTCGCCCTCGGCTGGCTACGTCGCGAAGGGGCAGACAAGGCACCGCGAGTCTCGCACGCTACTAGTCTCCAGATAGCGCTGCGATCGACGGCGCAGGCTCTCGAGCGTGTTCGCAAGGGCATTGTGCTGATCGACTGCACGCTGCGGGAGCACGCAGCGCTTGCCTGGACCGCCTTGGCAGCGGCAGCCTTGGCGCTCTGGCTTCACGGGAGATAGACAGATGCAAAGCGTGTGTTCTCAGATTCTAGCTGTCTCCCAGCAACGTGATACCATAGCGCTCGTAGCCGCGGTAACGGCGGCTGCGCTTTTGCTCCTTGGCGATTGCCGGTGGCAGCCGTTGCTGCTGCTACCTCTCTCGGGGGCCCTGGCGCTCCTCGCCGGCGGCCCTCCAGTTTGCGAAATGGTGCTCCTGCGTACCGCCGTGGGGGTCTTTGCCACGTTGATCCTGCTTCTCCAACGGGACGTGTCGCTTCGTCCGACCTGGCGAACGCGTCTCAGCGGCCTGACCATGCGAGCGCTCGGGATTGCCCTGGCAGCCACGATCGCGATGTCGCTTCTGAGCATCTTCCCGCTGCCAACCGGCGACACGCCGCTCTGGCAAGCGTTAGCTGGCTCTGGTGCACTCTCTTTTTTGCATACACTCGTGAGCCGCAAAGCGCGTGGCATTGCGACGGGGACTGTGGCCATGCTCCTCGTCCTGGATGCAGCAACATGGCTCCTGCGACCAAGCCTGCTTGTCCTGGCGGGGTGCGGGGCGCTAGCCTTGCTCGTAGCTCTCGGAGGCTCGCTCCATGAGAATCCTCGCGCCGACCTCGCGGCGGAAGAGGCTGTGGCATGAGCGAACTCGCCTGGCTGGTCGGCGTCCCGCTGGCGGGAGCTCTCCTGATCCTGTTGCTTCGCCGATGGACACGCATCTCCGGCCTATTAGCTGGCGCCGTCCTGATCGCAGCGGCCGTAGGCAATCTCCAAGGAGCTGCTTCGCAGAGGCTCGAGGTCTTGGGAGAAACCATGGCCCTCACGCAGGCGGCGAGCCGAAGCCTTTCCTACGCCTATGTGATCGTGGGCATCGCGAATATCGCCTCGGCCCGACGCGGGCAGGATGGCCTGGTGTACACCCTGGTGCTAGCCAGCGCATCGCTCGCCTCGGTGGCGCTCTCCTCACGATCGGCAGAGATTATGGCCTTCTCAGCTGCTGGGGCCTTGGTCTGCCTGGCACTCGCTGCTCCGCTTTCCCATCCTGTGCGTCGTCTTCAGAGCATGCGATCCATCTCGCTGCTGGCGATGCTGCCCCTGCTTCTCCTCGCCCCGGTCTGGGTGCTCGAGATCCAGCAAGTGCCGCCCATCGACGACTCGGCCCTGCAGACCGCGAGCATTCTCGCCGTGATCGCCTCCGGATTGCTGCTGGGGCTCTTCCCGCTGCACCTCTGGCGTGTCAGTCTCCACACGGTGGGGCATCCGGCCATCTTCTTGTCCGTAACCAGCGTGGCCTCGCTCCTAGGGCTGCAATACCTCGTGCGCCTCCTACAGGTGCCTGCGTGGCCGCGTTTCTGGGCACTAGCGCGGCCCTTGCTGCTCTACGGGGGCACACTGACGGCGCTCACTGGCGGCGTCCTCGCCGCAATCCATGTGCACAGAAGAGAGGTGATCGGCTACGCATCGCTGGCCTACTGGGGGGGCACGGTGGTCCAGGTAGGCCAAGCCTTGCCTCAAAGCTCAGCCACGGCCTCACTGGATCTCTGGTTGGGGAATGTGGCCCTGTTGGCTGCGACCGCTGCCGTCTGGAGCCTCGATGACCAAGCGGGAGAGTCGGCACCGGTGGTCGAAACAGAGAGAAGCGGCCATGGATGGCTCGCTCGTGCAACCCTCGCGACGAGTATCCTGGGGTTAAGCGGCCTACCGCTCGCCGCGTCGTTCCCCGTACGGCTGCCGAGCACCCTCCACATGGCTGCCGAAGATGCCACCCTTGGCCTGGCGCTGCTTCTAGGGAGCGTAGGCATAGGATGGGGCGCGCTCCAAAGCGCCCGACTCATCCCCTCAGACGCGAGCACATGCTCGCGAGGAGCCCTTGCGCGCCTCGTGCCCTGCGCCTTGGCCGTGTTCCTGACAATCGTTTTATGCGTCGCGTTCCTGTTCCCAGCGCTCTTGCGGGCTCTGCCCGCAGCGTGGTTGCCGGACTTGATGGGGCTCTACTAGCAAGGCACGCCAAGCGGCCCAGGAGCTTGAGCGGCAGAAGCGGGCGACACTGGCACGAAAAGGTGTACGCCTAGGGGGCCATCTGGCGCAGTGCAGCCACGATCCGCTGGTCGAGCGCGGTGATATCATCGGGCACGCTGCGAAGCGCCGATTGAGCCTCTGAGGCCGAGTAGCCGAAAGCCATCAACGCCTCGATCACCTCACGATCGGGGCCTGCCGCTAGCCTTGCCCCCGAAACCACCAGATCGCCCACGCGATCCTTGAGATCCAGCATCATGCGCTGTGCAGTCTTGGGCCCGATTCCTGGGATTCGTGTGAAGACGTCCGCCTCGCCAGAAGCGACGGCCTGCCGCATCACCTCTGGCGACAACGTAGACAGACATGCGAGTGCGGTGCGAGGCCCAATGCCATTCACACCCAAGAGCAGCTCGAACAGCTCCCGTTCCTCGGCCTCCTCGAAGCCATAGAGGCTGATGTCATTCTCGCGAACGTGCGTGTAGATGTGCAGCGCTACCGCATCGCCTTCCTGGCGTTGCTGGTCAAAGAACCCTTGCGTCACATGCACGCAGAACCCAACGCCCGACACATCCACCACAATAGCCTCGTCGACCCGCCCGGCAAAGGTACCAGATAGCCGAGCGATCATGAGACCTCGGCATCGGCGCGGGCAGCCGCAGCCTGGAACCGCGAGGAGTGAAGATGGCACAGGCAAACTGCTAGCGCATCGGCGGCATCATCTGGGCGCGGTACCTCGTCCAGGCCAAAGAGCAACCGCACCATCTCCTGCACCTGGCGTTTCTCTGCCTGTCCATAGCCTGTCGCGGCTTGCTTGATCTGCAGGGGTGTGTACTCGGCAATGGGAAGCCCGGCTTCTGCCAGCGTCAGGAGGATGACACCGCGCGCCTGCCCCACAGCGAACGCCGTTCGTGCGTTGGTGGCAAAGTAGAGCTTTTCCACGGCAGCGGCGTCCGGTCGATGTGCCTCGAGTAGCTGGCGGAGCTCGGACCTTAGCAGCAGCAATCGACGTGCGAGGGAGATGTCCGACGAGGTGCGGACAACACCATAGTCCAACGCCGCAAGCCGCTGCCCGTCACCCGTCGCCAGGCCATAGCCCATGGTGGCCAGTCCAGGATCGAGCCCCAGAACCAGCATGGTCAGCCGTTAGGCCGCGTCGTTCTCGAACATGGCCATCGCCTCGTCCGAGATGTCCAGATTGGTATACACTTGCTGGACGTCTTCGAGCTCCTCAAGGGCATCGATGAGCTTCATCGTCTGCAGTGTAGCTCGATCGTCGAGGGCCTGGGTGCTCTGCGGGATCCACGAAAGCTCAGCCGTCTCGATCTCGTAGGCGTCGCCGATCGCTTCTTTGACCTGAGGCAACTCCGAAGGAGCCGTATAGACCTCGATCAGCTCTTCGCTAATCTCAACGTCTTCGGCTCCAGCATCGATGGAGAGCAACGCGATCTCCTCGGGATCCTCGTCCCCTGGCTTGATGGCAATATAGCCCTTGCGGCTGAACATCCAAGCCACGCAGCCATCGGCACCCAAGTTCCCACCAAGTCGTGAGAACACATGCCGGACATCGGCCACAGCGCGGTTCCTATTATCGGTCAGCACTTCCACGAGGAAAGCCGTGCCGTGGGGACCATAGCCCTCGTAGCTGACCTCCTCCATGGCCCCAGCATCCTTGAGCTCGCCGGTGCCTCGCTTGATGGCACGCTCGATATTATCCTTGGGCATGTTGGCCTTCTTGGCCTTGTCCAAGACGAGGCGCAGCCGAAAGTTCGACTCCGGATCGCCTCCACCCTCTCGTGCAGCTACCATGAGCTCACGGCCGAGTTGCGTGAAGATTCGGCCACGCTTGGCATCATTGGCACTCTTGGCGCGCTTGATCGTGGCCCACTTGCTATGTCCAGACATGGCACACCCCCCACAACCATGGATGCTGCAACACCATGATTATAGCATCGGCAGAGGTCGGCGCCAACCGTGCATAGCGCGCGGCGATGCGCCCCCAACGCCACGCCGCACAGGGCCCTCAGGCTGCCTTGACAAGCTCTCCTAGCTGTGATATGCTCGCTCCATGGGAAGAAGGAAGCAGGCAAAGTCCATGGCTCACGGTCGGCGCGCAAGCACCATTCTCGTCCTAGTTGAGCTCCTCGTTATTGAGGAGCCATCACCGGTTGGGCGAGGGCTGAGCTAGGTTACACCAAGCAACCAAGAGCGACAGCAAGACCTCACCCAACAGGGTGGGGTCTTTCGTATCCCAAACCGAGAAGGCCCTCTTCAGAGAGCCACGGGGATCGTCCCCCGACCTTGCAGTGAAGCCACTTCTCGCGCACGAGGCGTGCGTGGGCTGTGGCTTGCCTTTTCCAGGATCAAAGCGGCTATGTCAAGAGAGGAGATACCCATCGTGAGAAGCGACGCCATCAAGAGTGGGCTGAAGCGAATGCCCCACCGCTCCCTGCTCTACGCTTTGGGATGCACCGATGAGGAGCTGGAACGCCCCTTTGTGGGGGTCGTTAGCTCGTTCAGCGAGATCGTTCCGGGCCACATTCACCTCCGCAATGTGGCAGATGCCGTCAAGGCTGGCGTCCGCATGGCGGGAGGGACGCCATTCGAGGCCGACACGATTGCCATCTGCGATGGCATCGCCATGGGTCACAGCGGCATGAAGTACTCGCTAGCCTCGCGCGAGCTCATCGCTGACTCGGTCGAATCGGTCGTCGCGGCGCATGCCTTTGACGCCGTGGTGCTCGTTCCGTCGTGCGACAAGATCATCCCAGGCATGCTCATGGCAGCGGCCCGACTCGACTTGCCCGCGGTCGTCGTAACCGGTGGACCCATGCTAGCAGGTCGCGTCGGACAAGACGTTCTCGACCTCAATAGCGCCTTTATGGCCGTCGGTAGCGTCACTTCCGGCGAGATGTCCGAAGAACAGGCCAAGCGCATCGAGAAGGCGTCGTGCCCCGGCTGCGGCTCTTGCTCGGGCATGTTCACCGCAAATACCATGGGTTGCCTGAGCGAGGCGCTAGGTCTAGCATTGCCCGGCAACGGCACCGTGCCTGCCGTCTCGTCCCGCAGGATAGCCCTCGCCAAGCTCGCGGGCATGCACGCCATGGAACTGCTACGGCGCGACATCCGACCGCACGACATCCTGACGCGCGAGGCCTTTGCCAACGCCTTTACCACCGACATGGCGATGGGTGGATCGACCAACTCGGTCCTGCACCTTTCTGCCATCGCCCACGAGGCAGGCCACGACTTTGACTTGCGAGAAGTGGATGCCTTCAGCCAACGGACTCCGCACCTGAGCAAGCTGTCGCCCGCCAGTAACCAGCACATCGAGGATCTCTACTATGCCGGCGGAGTCCAAGGCGTCATGCTCGAGCTCTCCAAACTGGGGCTCTTGAACACCGACTGCAGGACGGTCACGGGCGCAACCGTCGCCGAGAACCTGCAAGCAGGGTCGCGTTGGGCGCCGGATCCCGAGCTGATTGACCGCGCCGTGATACGGACCGGCGACGATCCCTACTCGCCGACAGGCGGCTTGGCAATCCTATTCGGCAACCTCGCGCCAGACGGCGCCGTGGTCAAGGCTGCGGCCGTCCAACCGAACATGATGGTGCACGAAGGCCCCGCTAGGGTCTTTGGTTCCGAGGAAGAGGCCACCGAGGCCATCATGGCCGGAGACTTTGAGGCCGGCGACGTTCTCGTCCTCCGGTACGAAGGCCCAAAGGGCGGCCCAGGCATGCGCGAGATGCTCACGCCCACCTCCATGCTCTCGGGCATGGGCATGGACGACAAGGTAGCCTTGATCACCGACGGTCGCTTTTCCGGGGCAACCCGCGGCTCGGCGATCGGTCATGTCTCGCCAGAGGCCGCGGCGCGAGGCCCCATCGCTGCCCTGCAGGACGGGGATGTGATCCGCATCGATATCCCGGCTCGCACCCTCTCTGTCAAGCTGTCCGATGAAACGCTGGCCGAACGCCTGGCAGCGCTGCCCGCGTTCGAACCCAAGATCAAGACCGGCTACCTGCGACGCTACGCCAAACTCGTTACGTCGGCGAGCACGGGAGCCGTCTTCGAATAGTGTACCGAGGAGCGGCTATGGCAGCCGAAGATCTGAATAGGCACGAGCCGCATACCGGAGGTTAGGAGCATGAGGTTGAACGGCGCCCAGATGGTCTGGGAATCGCTGTCACGCGAAGGCGTGGAGGTGTTCTTTGGGATCACCGGCGGGAAGGTGATCCCGCTCTACCACGAACTCACCAACTACCCCATTCGTCAGGTGACGGTACGCCATGAACAGGCCGCCGCGCACGCAGCCGACGGATACGCCAGGGCCACCGGCAAGGTTGGCGTCTGCGTCTCGACGTCGGGGCCCGGCGCCACCAACATGGTCACAGGCATCGCCAACGCTCAGATGGACTCGGTCCCTATCGTGGCCATCACGGGACAGGCGTCCGCCGCGGATCTTGGGATGGACTCTTTCCAAGAGGTAGATATCACCGGCATCACGATGCCCGTTGTCAAGCACAACTTTTTGATCACGGACATCGCCGACTTGCCGCGCGCCATCAAGGAAGCCTTCCACATTGCCCGGAACGGACGTCCCGGCCCGGTCTTGATCGATATCGCGGTCAATGTGCAGACGGCCACTGCCGAGTATGTCTACCCGGACGAGGTCGACTTGCCCGGCTTTCGGCCGCACCTGACGGGCAACCGACGGCAGCTCCGCCAGGCAGCCCGAATGATCGCAGAGGCCAAGCAACCGCTACTGATCGCAGGACGTGGCGTCATCATCGCCCGCGCATGGGGTCTGCTCCGCGAGCTAGCCGAAAAGACCGACACCCCAGTTGCTACGACGCTTTTGGGTAAGAGCGCTATGCCCGAGACAGATCCGCTGTGCCTGGGCATGGGGGGCATGCACGGCGAGTCCTTTGTGAACCACGCGCTCCAGAGCGCCGATCTCATCGTCGGCGTCGGCAACCGCTTTGATGATCGCTTTACCAGCACAGCCGACACCTTTGCGCCCAACGCCAAGATAATCCACGTCGACATCGATCCGGCCGAGATCGGCAAGCGCATTCGTGTGGATCTGCCCATCGTTGGCGATGCGTTCCGGGTGCTTCAGGACCTCGTCCCGATGGTCGAGCCGGCGCAGCATAAGGAATGGAAGGCTCTCATCGAGACATGGCGGGAGGATACCCACCAGCGAGACGTGGTGAACCGCGACCCACACGCCCTGCTCCCACAGCACGTTGTCCGTATGATCGACCAAGCCACCAAAGGGCAAGCCATCATGGTGAGCGACGTAGGACAGAACCAGATGTGGGAGGCCCAGTACTACAACCACCTGCGCCCCGGAGGACTCATCACGTCGGGTGGGCTTGGCACCATGGGCTTTGGCCTGCCAGCCGCTGTCGGGGCAGCCGTTGGCTGCCCCGACGAACCCGTCTGGGTCGTCGCCGGCGATGGCGGTTTTCAGATGACCGCTCAGGAGCTGGTAACCGCTGTGCAGGAGCGCTTGCCCATCAAGATCGCCCTGCTCAACAACGGCTACCTTGGCATGGTGCGCCAGTGGCAGGAGCTGTTCTTTGAGGCCAACTACTCGGGCACACCCATCCTGGGGCCCGACTTTGCCAAGCTTGCAGAGGCATGTGGCGTCATGGGCCTCACGGTCGAGGACCACGAGGGCATCGGGCCTGCCATCGACCGTGCCATGGCACACGAGGGGCCCGTCCTGATCGATTTCCACATCGAGCGCGAGCACAATGTCTTCCCGATGGTGCCAGTGGGCGGCGCCATCCATGAGATGATTCGCCGACCAGCAGGCGACCCAGAGACGCCGGCAGCAGACGGAAGCCAGGCATTGGGTGGGGGAGGTGCAAAGTGAGCTCAGCATTGGAAGCCCATCTGCCCAGGCACACACTGGTCGTGATGATGGAAGACAAGCCGGGCGTCCTGAGCCAGGTCGTGAACCTATTCCGGCGTCGAAACTACAACATCGAGAGCCTGACCGTGGGGCATAGCGAAACTCCGGACATCTCGCGCATGACGGTGGTCGTGTGTGGCGATGACGCGGTCGTTGAGCAGGTCACCAAGCAGCTCTACAAGCTGATCCCGGTCACCAAGGTCACCGACATCACCGATGACGCCGCCGTCATCCGGGAGCTCGCGTTGGTACGGGTGCACGCGCCCGCCGCCAAGAGAGGCGAGATCAAGCAGCTAGCAGACATCTTCCGGGCACAGATCATCGACGTTGCAACTGATTCGCTCACCATCGAGATCACCGGTACGGAGGACAAGGTGGATTCCTTGATCCACGTGTTGCGACCCATGGGCATCAAGGAGCTAACCCGAACGGGTCGCGTCGCCATGGTACGAGGGACGAGCAGCAACGGGAGCTAACTCCCGTTGCTCGCCACCCAGCTCACCGAGACAACGGAACGTCAACAAACAGGAGGAACGGACGTGGCAACGATCTACTATGAGAAGGACGCGGACCTCAGCTTGCTAGAAGGCAAGCGCATCGCGGTGGTCGGCTACGGCAGCCAGGGACACGCCCACGCGCTGAATCTGCACGACAGCGGGTGTGACGTCGTCGTCGGACTCTACGAGGGCAGCAAGTCCTGGGCCAAGGCCGAGTCCGATGGCCTAGCCGTCATGAAGACTGCCGATGCGGTCGCTTCTGCGGACATCATCATGATGCTGGCACCCGACACGGCGATCCCCAGTATCTACGAACAAGACGTGGCTCCCAACCTAGCTGCTGGCAACATGCTCATGTTCGCACACGGCTTTAGCATCCACTACGGCCAGGTCGTGCCTCCCGAGGATGTAGACGTGACCATGATTGCGCCCAAGGCCCCTGGCCACCGCGTGCGGGCCATTTTCCCCGAAGGCCAAGGCGTCCCTGGGCTCCTAGCGGTCTTCCAGGATGCCACCGGCCAGGCCAAGCCACTCGCTCTCGCCTATGCCAAGGGCATCGGCTGCGCCCGCGCCGGCGTCATCGAGACGACGTTTGAGGAAGAGACTGAGACCGATCTCTTTGGCGAACAGGCCGTGCTCTGCGGCGGCCTCACGGCGCTGATGAAGGCGGGCTTTGACACGCTCGTGGAAGCCGGCTACCAGCCCGAGATCGCCTACTTTGAGTGCGTCAACGAGATGAAACTCATCGTAGATCTCATCTACCAGGGCGGTCTATCGTACATGCGCTACTCGATCAGCGATACGGCCGAGCACGGCGACTATACCGCGGGTCCCAAGATCGTAACCGACGAGACCAAGGCCGTCATGCAACAGCTGCTTTCCGACATCCAGGACGGCACCTATGCCCGCGGCTGGATTCTGGAGAACCAGGCCAAGCGCCCCAGCTTCAACTTGATGCGTCGACGCGAACAGAACCTGTTGATTGAAAAAGTCGGCCGCAAGCTGCGCGCCATGATGCCCTGGCTTGACGCCAAGTAGATTTCTAGGGGGGCGGCAGCATCGAGATGCTCCCGCCCCTACCGAGGTGAACTGCGACCCATGACAGAACGCATCGCCATCCTAGATACCACTCTGCGCGATGGGGCGCAGCGAGAGGGCATATCCCTCTCCGTGAATGACAAGATCCGCATTGCCCTGCGGCTAGACGATCTCGGCATCGCCTACATTGAGGGCGGTTGGCCCGGATCCAACCCGAAGGATGCCGAGTTCTTTGCGCGTGCGCGTCACCTACGCCTGCGTCACAGCCGCATTGCCGCATTCTGCAGCACACGCCACGCCAAGAGCACCGTCGAGAAAGATCCGAACCTGCAGGCTGTCTTGGAAGCCGGGGTCCGTTCGGCTGTCTTGGTGGGCAAGTCCTCTACCATGCAAGTCCAACAAGTCCTAGACACGTCTCTGGACGAGAACCTGGCGATGATCCGAGAGAGCGTTGCCTATCTGGTCGAGCACGGGATCGAGGTGCTCTTTGACGCCGAGCACTATTTCGACGGGCACAAGCTCGACGAGGACTATGCCCTCAAGACACTAGAAGTAGCGGCACGAGCCGGCGCGAGCTGCCTGGTGCTCTGCGACACGAACGGGGGCAGCCTGCCGTCGGAAGTCTCGCGCATCGTCAGCCGCGTCCACAAGCACCTGCCCGACGTGGGAATCGGCATGCATGCGCACAATGACACCGGCATGGCGGACGCCAACACCCTCGTCGCCGTCGAAGCAGGTGCACGCCACGTGCAAGGCACCATCAACGGCTACGGCGAGCGCTGCGGCAATGCCAACCTGTGTACCGTGATTCCCAACCTTGAACTCAAGATGGGCTACCATACACTGGCCAACGGCAGCCTGAAATGCCTCACGGAGACCTCTCGCTATGTCTCCGAGATCGCCAACCTGAGCCCGAACCCAAACGCGCCCTATGTCGGATCCAGCGCCTTCACGCACAAGGCGGGGCTCCATGTGAGCGCCCTGCAGCGTGCTTCCGACAGCTACCAGCACATCGACCCCACCCTCGTCGGAAATGAGATGCGCGTGCTCATCTCCGAGCTGTCTGGCCGCGCCAATGTGGCTCACAAGCTGCGCGAGCTGGGCATGGAGGACGATCTGACACCCGATCAAGTACGCGAGATCGCGCTACGCCTCAAAGAGCTAGAGAGCCAGGGCTACCAGTTCGAGGGAGCTGACGGATCCTTCCAACTCATGGTGCGTCGGATGCTCCCTGGCTACAAGCCCAGTTTTGAGGTCCAAGATGCCTTAGTGCTCGCCGAGAAGCGCAATGACGGCGCCATGCTATCCGAAGCCACCGTCAAGATCCGGGTAGGCGACCAGGTGATGCACACCGCCTCCGATGGCGACGGTCCCGTGAACGCGCTGGACCGTGCCATGCGCAAGGCCCTAGTGCCCACCTATCCCTGGCTAGCAGAGGTCCAGCTCACCGACTATAAGGTGCGTATCGTTGATCCCCAATCGGGAACAGCCGCCCTGACGCGCGTGCTGGTTGATGCCAGCGATGGCAACGAAACGTGGACTACGGTGGGCTGCTCGGTGAACATCATCGAAGCAAGCACCACGGCTCTGGTAGATAGCCTAGAGCTAGCCCTTCTTGGGCGGTCTTCCGCCGGACGCCGCTAGGGTAACCACCCGACGTGCGTGGAAGATCGCCAGGCCGAGCGACGAGCCCGTGACCCGCTCGCGCGGGACATAGTCGACCAGCAACGTACGACCGCTCGCAGACAGGGAGAAGCACCTTGACCATGGATACCATCAGGATATTTGACACGACGCTGCGTGATGGTGAGCAGTCGCCAGGCGCCACGCTCCACACGGACGAGAAACTGGCCATCGCTCACCAGCTCGCACGCCTTCAGGTAGATGTCATCGAAGCGGGCTTTCCCGCAGCCTCGCCGGGTGATCTCGATGCCGTGCGCCGCATCGCCCAGCAGGTGCACGGCCCCACCATCTGCGGGCTTGCGCGCTGTGTGCCCGGCGACATCGAAGCCGCTTGGGAAGCCGTCCGAGAGGCGGAAAAGCCGCGCATCCATGTGTTCATCGCCACTTCGGACATCCACATGCAGCACAAGCTGCGCATGACGCGCGACGAGGTGCTGGATGCGACCAAGCGCATGGTAGCCTACGCTCGCAGCTTTTGCGATGACATCGAGTTCTCGCCAGAGGACGCAGGGCGATCGGATCCAGAGTTCCTCTATGACGTGCTCGGCGCAGCCATTGCCGAGGGCGCCACGACGCTCAACATCCCTGATACCGTGGGCTATACCACGCCCCTAGAATTCGGTGGCCTGATCAAGGGCATCGCCGACAACACGCCTGACATCGACGATGCCATCATCTCGGTCCATTGCCACAATGACCTGGGGCTGGCCGTCGCCAACAGCCTGGCTGGCATTGAGAACGGTGCACGCCAGGTCGAGT
>CAYOBT010000010.1:0-4991 GCA_964402205.1 uncultured Anaerolineales bacterium | reverse complement strand
CTGGCCGTCGCCAACAGCCTGGCTGGCATTGAGAACGGTGCACGCCAGGTCGAGTGCACCATCAACGGCCTAGGCGAGCGCGCCGGCAACGCTGCCTTGGAAGAGATCGTGATGGCTCTCTATGTGAAGCAGCAGCACTATGGCGCCGGAACGAACATCAAAACCGAGGAACTCTATCCGACGAGCCGCATGGTATCCAACTACACCGGGCTTTCGGTGCAGGCCAACAAGGCCATCGTCGGGGCCAACGCCTTTGCCCACGAAGCCGGCATCCACCAGGATGGCATCCTCAAAAATCGGCTCACCTACGAGATCATGGATGCCCACATGGTCGGCGTCAGCGAGAGCCGCCTCGTGCTGGGAAAGCACTCGGGTCGACATGCCTTTGCTGACAGGCTGGCGCAACTTGGGTATCATCTAGATGGGGACCAGCTCAACCGCGCGTTCGCTCGCTTCAAAGAGCTCGCGGACAAGAAAAAGGTGGTCACCGACCGCGATATCGAGGCGCTTGTCTCTGACGAGGTGTTCCAGCCCGCAGAGGTCTTCCGTCTGGAACAGATCCAGGTCTGCTGCGGCGATCGCTCGATCCCTACGGCCACCGTGCAGCTCAGGGCACCCAATGGCAACACACTCGTCGACTCGGCGCATGGCACCGGTCCCGTGGATGCCCTATACAATGCCATCAACCGGATCGTGGGCGAACCGAACGAGCTCATCGAGTTCTCCGTGAATTCGGTGACCGAGGGCATCGATGCGGTGGGCGAAGTGACGGTGCGCATCACGTCGGACATCGAGGAGGAGACAGGCCTGCCCGTCAATCCGCAGACCGAAGCGCTCACCCATGTCTTTGGCGGCCATGGTGCCTCCACGGACATCATCGTGGCCAGCGCCCGCGCCTATATGAACGCTCTGAACAAGCTGATCGCCATCCGCAAGCCGCAACGCATCCCGCCTGAGGAGAAGGGCACCTGATGAACCACGCAGACAAGCCCGCCATGACCATGGCGGAAAAGATCCTCGCCGCTCACACCAACGTGGACACGCCCCGGCCGGGCGACCTCCTCGATGTGCAGGTAGATCTGGTGCTGGCTAACGACATCACCGCTCCCATCGCCATCCAAGAGTTTGCCAAACTCGGCGTGGACGTCTTTGACCGCGATCGCATCGCGTTGGTACCTGACCATTTCACGCCGAACAAGGATATCAAGTCGGCGACGCAGGCCCAGATGATGCGTGACTTTGCCAAGAAGCACGCCATCACGCACTACTTTGAGGTGGGGCGGATGGGCATCGAGCATGCCCTGCTGCCCGAGCAAGGCCTCGTGCTCCCCGGCGACGTAATTGTGGGCGCGGACTCACACACGTGCACCTATGGTGCCGTCGGAGCGTTTGCCACGGGCATGGGCTCGACGGACATTGCCGTAGCCATGGCCACCGGTCGCGCTTGGATGCGCGTGCCCGACACCATCCGCATCACCTACCGCGGCGCACTCCAGCCCCATGTCAGCGGCAAGGACCTGATCCTCTATACCATCGGCCGGATAGGCGTGGACGGCGCGCTCTATCAGGCGATCGAGTTCGCGGGCCCCACCATCGACGCGTTGAGTATGGATGGCCGCTTTACCATGGCCAACATGGCGATTGAAGCGGGAGCCAAGGCAGGGCTGTTTGCCGTGGACGACGCCACGCTGGCCTACGTAAAAGAGCGCGCGCAACGTTCGTATCAGCTCATCGAGGCCGATCCCGGTGCGCAGTATGCCAAAGAGATCGCGTTCGACGCCTCTGCCATCGAGCCTCAAGTAGCCTTCCCTCACCTGCCCAGCAACACCCGAGGCATGAGCGAGGTAGGCGACATCGCCATCGACCAGGTGGTCATTGGCTCTTGCACTAACGGTCGCTGGGAGGACCTTGTGGTTGCCGCCGAGTTGATGAAAGGGCGGCAGGTCGCCCCCTCGGTGCGCTGCATCGTCATCCCAGGAACACAGGCAGTCTATTTGCAGGCGGTTCGCGAGGGCCTCGCCGAGGTCTTTGTGGAAGCGGGCGCTGCCTTTAGCACGCCCACCTGTGGACCGTGTTTGGGAGGCCACATGGGCGTCCTGGCAGCGGGCGAGCGCTGCGTCTCTACGACCAACCGCAACTTTGTCGGGCGCATGGGCCATCCGGAGAGCGAAGTCTATCTCGCCAGCCCCGCCGTGGCAGCCGCGAGCGCTGTCCTGGGACGGATCGCTGGCCCCACAGACTTGGAGTAGGCGACCATGTCGGCATCGGAGCGCTGCTGGTTCCAGTGTGTTCGTGGCTGCCCGGGGCGATACTCGGTCTTTGACGTGATCTACCGCTGCCCCAAATGCGGTGATCTCCTAGAAGTCCGACATGACACCGACTCGCTGGCGCAACGATCGCCAGACGAGTGGGAAACGCTCTTTGATACCCGAACGCACTCGAACGACTGGCCGTACGGCAGTGGCGTTTGGGGCAAGAAGGAGTGGGTGTGCCCAGCCGTAGACGACGAGAACATCGTCTCCATGTACGAGGGACATACGAACCTCTTCTGGGCGCAGCGTTTTGGCATGGAGCTGGGGCTAGACGACCTCTGGGTCAAGCTCTGCGGGAACAGCCATACCGGCTCTTTCAAGGATCTCGGCATGACCGTGCTGGTCAGCGTGGTCAAGCAGATGATAGCCGACGGTGCGCCCGTGCGCGCCATCGCGTGCGCCTCGACGGGGGACACCTCGGCATCCCTGGCCGCCTACTGTGCAGCCGCCGGCATTCCCTCGATCGTCTTCCTCCCACGGAACAAGGTCTCGGCCGCTCAGCTCATCCAGCCCATCGCCAACGGCGCGATGGTGCTCTCCTTGGATACCGACTTTGATGGCTGCATGGCCATCGTCAAAGAGATCACGCAGGACAAGACCGTCTATCTGGCCAACTCCATGAACTCGCTTCGGATTGAGGGCCAGAAAACCGTGGGCATCGAGATTGCGCAGCAGTTCGACTGGGAGCCTCCTGACTGGATCGTAATTCCGGTGGGCAATCTGGGCAACATCAGCGCCCTCGGCAAGGGGCTCCTCCTCATGAAGGAACTCGGCCTAGTCGACAGGCTCCCACGCCTGGTAGCGGCCCAGGCTGAGCGCGCGAACCCCTTCTACCTGAGCTATCTGACCGGGTTCAGCGAGCTGGTGCCGGTCAAGGCGCGCAAGACGGCCGCCAGCGCCATCCAGATCGGCAACCCTGTGAGCTATGAAAAGGCCGTCAAGGTGCTCCGCGAGTTCGACGGTATCGTCGTGCAAGCTACCGAGTCCGAGCTGGCCGAAGCTGCCGCTCGAGCCGATCGCACCGGCATGTACGCCTGCCCCCACACAGGCGTCGCGCTGGCTGCGCTCATCAAGCTTGTGGAGGAGGGGCTCATCAAGCGCCGTGACCGAGCGGTGGTGATCTCGACAGCCCATGGCCTCAAGTTCACCCAGTTCAAGGTAGACTATCATCAGGGCACGCTGGCCGACGCCGAATGCCTGAGGCGGAATCCGCCCATCGAGTTGCCCGCCGATGTTGGTGCCGTCAAGACAGCCATCGCGGAGAGACTCGGCGCGAGCTAGCCAATCCCTCGATTCAGAAGGAGCATAGATTGTGAGCATACGGGGCAAGGTGTGGAAGTATGGCGATAACATAGATACCGACGCCATCATCGCCGCGCGCTATCTGAACACATCGAACGAGCAAGAGCTGGCCTCCCACTGCATGGAGGATCTCGATGCGATGTTCGCGAGCAACGTCCAGCCTGGCGACATCATCGTCGCCGGGGCCAACTTTGGCTGCGGATCGTCGCGTGAGCACGCCCCTGTTGCCATCAAGGCGGCAGGCGTGCAGTGCGTGCTGGCCGAGAGCTTTGCGCGTATCTTTTTCCGAAATGCGATCAACATTGGCCTGCCTATCCTAGAGTGTCCAGAGGCCGCCCGGTCGGCTCGGCCGGATCACGAGCTAGAGATCGACCTGGCGGAGGGCCTGATCCGTAACGTCACGCTAGACCAGACATACCGCGCTGCGCCCTACCCGCCCTTTATGCTGGCCATCATTGACGCCGGGGGGCTGATCAACTATACCCGGCGGAAGCTCCAGGAGACATCGCATGCCTGACGCAACCGGCAAGACCATCGCCTTTCAAGGCGAGCCAGGCGCCTACAGCGAGATCGCAGCCCGCGCCATCTACGGTCTCGAGATCACCTCGCTGCCCTGCCCCACCTTCAAAGACGCCTTTGAGGCGGTCGAGAAGGGAACCGCGGAGGCGGCGGTCATCCCGCTGGAGAACTCGCTGGCGGGCAGCATCCATCAGAGCTACGACCTGCTACTGGAGCACCAGCTTCACATCATCGCCGAGCATGTCCTGCGCGTTTCCCACTGCCTGATCGCCCACCCAGGGGTACAGCTCGACGAGATTACGCGCGTGTACTCGCACCCACAGGCGCTTGCCCAGTGCGCTCACTCTATCGAGGCGTCGGGCATCCCGCAGGCCATCGCCAGTCACGATACCGCCGGCAGCGTCCGCCTTGTACGCGATCAGGGCCTCCACGATGCGGCGGCCATCGCGAGCGCCCTCGCCGCCGAGATGTACGGCATGTCCATTCTCGAACGCGAGTTCGAGGACGAAAAGACCAACTACACCCGATTCGCCGTGTTGGCACTCCAGACAAATCAAGAAAGCAGCCAGTGTCCGAGACCCTACCAAATCGGCAGCAGATTCTGGACATAATGAACGGTTTTCGTCCGGCCTGCGTCATTGGCGCGGTGGCTGAACTTGATCTTTGGACCGTTTTGGCCGAAAGGTCGCAGACTGCTGCAGAGTTGGCCGGCCGTCTCGGCTTGGACACGCGTGCCTTGCCGATGCTGTTGGACGCCGCCGTGGCCATAGATTAGCTGGCGAAACGTGACGGGCGCTACGGCGTTCCGCAGGGATTACGTGACTGGCTCACCGCCGACGGCCACGACACCATTCTGCC
>CAYOBT010000009.1:0-18164 GCA_964402205.1 uncultured Anaerolineales bacterium | reverse complement strand
CGACGCCTGCAGATCCAAGAGCGCATGACCCAGGAGATCGCCGAGTTTCTAAACGAGACGTTGCATCCCCTGGTAGACGCCGTCGTCGCAGAGGGCGTGCACATGTGCACCGCCATGAGAGGCATCAAAAAGGCCAACGCGCGCATGGTAACCAGCGCCATGTTGGGCCTGTTCAAGTCACGCGCCTCGACCCGCAACGAGTTCCTCAACAACATCAACCGCGAACACCTGGTCACCTAGCGATCGGCAAGGCCACACGAGGGGGAAGGCTTGTGCCACGATGACTGGCATGCTTGGACTCGCCTTGTATGCGCTTCTCTTGGTGGGCCCGATGCGGAGACGCCTCCGGGCCATCCCCGCCGACAGGCGGAGCTGGCTGCTTCTGCTCGCCTTGGCGCCTCTGTTGCTGGGGACCAAGATGCGTCCCGATGTGATCGCGATCCGCCAGACGATCTACTATGTATTGGTACCGGCCCTAGCCATGACGCTTCGAGGAAGGATGAAACGGGGTCAGGACCTGATGACGGCCCTCGCCATCCTAGCGATATGGCTGCCTATCGAGTTCGATTGGCTTCCCATCCCCAAGGCCAGCATTACACCCGCCCTCAATGTCCCCATGGCCGAACTGACGGGCATCGTCACGACCCTGCTGCTATTCGATCTGATCCACCCAACCAAAGGACTCGGGGTCGAGTGGCATTGGTCATGGCACGACGTCAAGCACGCACTACTGGGCCTTGGTGCATTTGCGCTGGTGGGCATCCCACTGGGGCTTGCGCTCGACTTTTTGCGGTTCGAGCCAAGCTACCCGGGGACGGCCGATCTGCTCCTGGGGTTGCTGGCTGGCTACTTTTTCGTGGCGCTACCGGAGGAAGTGCTCTTCCGGGGGATCATCCAGAATACCATCGGCCAGAGGACCAAGCGCCCGTGGCTTTCGTTGGTGGCGGCGTCCGTCATCTTTGGACTGGCCCACCTCAATAACAACACACGGGGCTATGGCGTGCCCAACTGGGCCTATGCGGGAATGGCAGGGCTGGCCGGGCTCTGCTACGGATGGGCCTGGTTGCGTTCGCAGAAGACCACCGTGTCAGCCCTCACGCATGCATCCGTGAATGCCCTCTGGTGGATCCTCTTTGTATGAACGCACAAGCGGGGGCGCTTGGAGCCCCCCCGCTTCCATCGGCGCTTGTCTGCCTACTCTGCGTCGCCCAGCTCGGCCTTGCTGAAGACGCGCCGAGGCGACCGGTAGCCGCTTGACGTGGCCTGCCCGCCGGAACCAAAGATCTGGATCTTGTGACGGACCGCATCCATCACCTCATCCCGTGAGTGAACGAGGATCTTGCGCGGATCCACATTATCGGGAAGCTCGGCTAGCCCTCGCTTGATGCCGGTCGTGAATGCCTGGTTCAGCAACGTAGCCACGTTGATCTTGGCGATGCCGTACGGGATCGCCTCCAAGGCGCTCTCCTCGCGCACACCGGAGCTGCCATGCAGCACAAACGGGATATCGACCTGCTCGCGGATCTCGCGGACACGATCGAGGTTCAGCTCTGCCGCCTGCGACCTCATGGCGTGCACAGACCCCACCGCCACCGCAAGCGAATCGCACTTGGTGCGCTCCACGAACTCTCGCGCCTGCTCTGGCTTGGTCATCGCATCCAAGACGTCTTGCTCGCTGACGTTATCCGTCGACTTGAGCACCTTACCCAGCTCTGCCTCGACGGGGATGCCAACGATATGCGCGATCTCGGCCACGCGCGCAGTGATGGCGACGTTCTCCTCAAAGGGCAGCGCCGAACCATCGAACATGAGCGACGTAAAGCCCGCGCGTAGGCATCGCACATTCTGGAAAAAGTCGGTCCCGTGATCCAGATGCAGCACCACGGGCACGTCAGCCATCTCGGCTGCGGTCTTGACCATGGCCGCCGCGAATTCGAGGCCCGCGTAGCGGATCGCGCCTTGGCTCACCTGGAGGATCACAGGGGCCTCTTCGGCCACAGCGGCGTTCACGATGCCCTGGATCTGCTCCATGTTGTTGGCATTGAACGCACCAACGGCATAGTGCCCTTCTACAGCTGCCTGAAGCATCTCTTTGCTCGTCACGAGAGGCATAGCACAACTCCTTTTCTCTGCCCCACCGTTCGGCGATAGGGCTCCCATCCCACATACCGGCAAAAAAAGAGGCCCAGCCCTAGCAGTCCGGGCTGAGCTTCTTGAACCGCTTTGTCCAAGAGCCCTCGGCCCGCAAGGCTTGCCAACCGAGGTCCCTCATACTACCATAGATGCCGAAGGTGGGATTCGAACCCACAAGGAGCAACCTCCAGTGGTTTTTGAGACCACCGCGTATGCCGTTCCGCCACTTCGGCAGGGCCGGTTCGAGTATAGGCCGCGAGCGGTTAGGCGTCAAGTTTGGCACGCCATGCCCTTCACACTACACTGAGTCGTCCGTTGTGTGACGTTGCGCCAAGCTCAGAGTCTCGACGCCCGAGGGTGACACCATCAACCCCATGAACGAAGCAAAGCTCATCGCCCGCGCTCAGCAGGGCGATTTGGACGCGTTCAATGACCTGGTCTACCACTACCAGGACATGGCGTACAACGTTGCCTACCGCGTGCTCGGCAATGCCGACGCGGCATCCGACGCTACCCAGGATGGGTTCATCAAGGCGTACAGGGCACTACACCAGTACCGCGGCGGGTCATTCAAGGCATGGCTCCTCCGCATCGTCACGAACTGCTGCTACGACCTGCTCCGATTCCACCAACGCCGTCCCAGCACACCCATCGATGACCTCGTAGAGGACGACGAGCACTCGACCTTGCTAGAGAACGATGACGACGAAAGCCCCGAGGACTGGGTAGCACGACAGGAGCTGGGGCACCTCATTCAGAAGGGCCTCGAAGTCCTTCCGCCGGATCAGCGGACGGTCTTGGTACTAGCCGACATCGAGGGCATGGCCTATGAGGAGATCGCGGCGGTGACATCGGTCGCTCTGGGTACCGTCAAGTCCCGTCTCTCACGAGCGCGCGCCAAGATGCGCGGATTCCTCATGGAACGTGAGGAACAATTACCGACGGGGTTTCGTCCTACTGTTGAGTAGCAAGAGAACGGATTCTAGTCTTCGAGGGTAGCTCATGGCGAGCCGCAATGTGCGACAGGGAGCAGAGCACCGCTTCTCACAAGCGAATCTCTCTGCCTATATCGACAAGCAACTCACCGCCAGGGACCGAGCGCGCGTCGCTCGCCATCTGGAAGAGTGCCCAGCATGCCGTCGCGAGCTTGCCGAGCTACGGCGAACCATCGCGCTCGTATCTCAGGCGCCCAGATTGCACGCACCACGCAGCTTTGCCCTGCCGCAGACGATGCAGCCGGCACAAACGCGTCAGCGGCGCTGGGAAGGCCTGTTTGCGTTTGCCCGTACCGCGGCAGTCATCGCTTCGGCTCTCATGGTGATCCTCTTTGCGGGCGACATGGCGCTCTCGTTTGTCTGGCAACCAGCGCTGCGGGCAGGGTCAGCCGAACCAACCGTCACCGTTGTGGCAACCAGACTCGTGAAGTACTCGGAAGAGTCCGAACCAGCCGCCATCCTAGAGAGTGCTGCCGCTCCAGAGGAACCCGCCCCTGAGCTGGAGACCGAAGCTGAACAGGGCGTGTTTGCCGTAGCCGAGTCGGTCGACGAAACAGCTCCCACCGAAGAGCCAGCTGAAAAGGTCGCCATGCGGGTCCTGCCCACGACTGACGCTCGAACGCCTACCACCGCGGAGGGCATGGGAGGAGGCGCAGAAGTCGCTTCGGTCGCATCCACCGGCGAGATGCCCCTCAAGGAGGAGCGGGCATCAGAACCGTTGCCTACCACCAGCGTTGCAGCGGACGCCGCCCCTACTGCGCCGCCAGAAACGCCTACCGTCACGCCGGTTGCTTCCATCGTCCCGCCGACGGCCGAACCGACAATGGCGCCCCCAACGCCCAGCCCTACTGGCATGCCATCGGCGACTCCGGAAGAAGTGGCCGTCGCGGCTCCAGCCAAAGCGCCCACGGAAGCTGCCCCTGCCGCTAGGCCGCCGCTGGAACGAGCGCCCTACTGGCAGGTATGGGGCTGGCTCAGAACCCTCTGGATACTCACCGGTGGCCTTGTCTTGATTCTGCTTGGCCTTCTGGTCTGGGCCAGCCACCGGAAGCACATCTAGCTTCGCAGGTCCTGTAACGCCACGTTCTAGAGATCCCTCTAGAACGTGGCGTTTTCGGTTTCGATGTCTGAAGCCGATCTGCTATAATGGCCGATTGGGAGAAGCATCTAGTAGGATGAGGACATAAGCGGTGGTCGCAAGCAAAAAGCTGCAATCGAGCCTGACCAAGACACGACGCTCATTCTTTGGGCGTATCGCAGGACTCTTTCGCCAAGAGACTGTCACTGAAGATACCTGGGATGAGCTCGAGATGCTGCTGGTGCAAGCCGACGTAGGCGCCAACACCACCATGGAGCTGGTGAACGGTCTTCGCGCTGAGGCTTCCCCTAACACGACGCCCTTGGAACTGCGTCAGGCACTGAAGGAGCGTCTGGTTGCCATGCTCGAGGCCGTCGATAGGCCCTATCTCCCAGACGAGCGGATGCTGAGCGTCATCCTCGTTGTCGGCGTGAACGGCTCTGGCAAGACAACCAGCATCGCCAAGCTCGCTCGTTACCACCAGCAGCGCGGCGACAGGGTGCTGCTCGCCGCCGCCGACACGTTCCGGGCCGCCGCTATCGATCAGCTAGCCATCTGGGCCGACCGCGTGGGCGTTGGCATTGTCGCCCCCCAGCCAGGGGCCGACCCCGGCGCCGTTGTGTATGATGCCATCCGCGCATGCCAATCGCGCGACGCCAACGTCCTCATCATTGACACCGCGGGGCGACTCCACACCAAACACAACCTGATGCAAGAGCTCGCCAAAGTGCACGCGGTTGCGCAAAAGCAGGTACACCGCGCGCCCCATGAGACGCTGCTCGTCCTGGATGCTACCACCGGCCAGAACGCCTTGCTGCAAGCCAAGACATTTGGCGAGAAGGTTCAGGTTACTGGCATCGTGCTGGCCAAGCTAGACAGCACAGCCAAGGGCGGCATGGTCTTTGCCATCGCGCACGAGCTCGGGCTACCCGTGTACTTTGCGGCCACGGGCGAAACGCTTGACGACTGGGCGCCGTTTGATCCGCGCGCCTTTGTAGATGCCTTGTTTGACGAGTCAGCCTGACGGCGACCTAGCGGCCAGAGGAGAATTGCCGTGGACGATCTAACAGCCCAACTCGAGGGGATGCGCCAAGAGATCGCAACGCTCATGGAGCGTCTTTGACCTGCCAGCGAAAGAGACCCGCATCGTAGAGCTCCGCAAGGATACATCCGACGCAAGCATCTGGGATGAACCAGAGCGCGCCCAGGAATTGATGCAGGAGCTTGCCAACCTCGAATCGCAGGTCCAAGAGTGGCACGAGCTCAGATCCGCCGCCGATGACCTGCTGGATCTCGCTCAGCTCATCGAGGGCGAGGAAGAGGAGCAGATGGCGCGGGAGATCGTGCAACAGGCCGAGCGGCTCGAGACCGAGCTAGAAGCCATGCGGTTCCGCGCCATGCTCAGCGGCCCGCACGACCATCGCTCCGCCATCCTATCCATCTATGCAGGCGCTGGTGGCACCGAATCGCAGGACTGGGCCGAGATGCTCCTCCGCATGTATCTCCGATGGGCCGAGCAGCGTGGCTTCAGAACCGAGATCTACGATCAGGCTCCGGGCGAAGAGGCTGGCCTCAAGAGCGTCACCGTCGAGATCGAGGGCGAATACGCCTACGGCTATCTTTGCGCAGAAAAGGGCGTCCATCGATTGGTGCGCATCTCGCCTTTTGACAATGCCCACCGGCGCCACACATCCTTTGCGCTCGTGGACGTCATCCCCGACATTGGCAACGAGATCACGGTGGACATCAACCCCGACGACGTCAAGATGGACGTCTTTCGCGCCTCGGGGCATGGCGGCCAGAACGTGCAAAAGAACTCAACCGCCGTGCGCCTGACCCATGTCCCCACGGGTATCGTGGTCCAGTGCCAGAACGAGCGATCCCAAATCCAGAACCGCGAGCGTGCCATGGCCGTGCTCCGCGCGCGCCTCTACGACATCGAGCTTCAGAAGCAAGAGGAGGCCATGGCCAAGCTGCGAGGCGAACACGTCTCGGCCGGATGGGGCAACCAGATCCGATCCTATGTCCTTCACCCATACCGCATGGTCAAGGACCTACGCACCGGCTTTGAGACCGGCAACACCGACGCCGTCCTAGACGGCGGCCTGGACAAGATGATCGAAGCCTATCTCAAGCATCGCGTGGGGGAAGCGCGCTAGTCCGGCGTGGGCGTAGCTCCGGATTCCTGCGGAATCCGGAGCTCTGTCACCAAGGAGATCGCGGCAGCAGCGTCCTCGCCCTCCAGCACATAGGGCTGACAGTCGCTCACGCGAAGCGGCACAAGGTCGACCGCCTTGATGCCTTGGGCACCCAACGTGCAGCGCAACGCCAAGCCAAGCGTGGTGCTCGGATCAGACCAAGGATGATACACGAAATCGCCCAGCCCGTACGCCACAATGCCGTCCTTCTGGTAGGAGAGGGCCTGCACCGTGTGAGCCCCGTGCCCTACGATGAGATCGGCCCCAGCCTCGAGTAGGGCCTCCGCTGCGGCGATCTGCTCAGGCGACACTTCGGAGACGAAAGGCTCGCCCCAATGGCACGACACGACGACCACGTCTGCCTGCTCACGTGCCTCCCGCACAGCCCACAGTGCCCATCTCTCGTCTAGCCATGCCACCCCTGGGGACTCGGGGCCCGCTGCCAGCGCCTCCGATCCCTGAAGACCGAGCCCGACGATCGCTACACGCAAGCCTTCACGCTCCAAGACGACGCCTCGATAGGCCTCCTCGCGATTGGCGCCTGCCCCAACTGATGCAATCTGCGCCTCGTTGAGTGAGCTCAACGTATCGCTCAAGGCGTCTGATCCGAAAGCCATGGCCTGCTCACTAGCCAGCGCGAGCACGTCGAAGCCTGCATACGCGAGTCCCCCGACAGATCCTGCCGAGGCCCGGTAGCCAGTGAGACCCTCCGCCAGCTCACCTCGCTCTGACAGCGCACTGGCCAGACTGCCCAGTGCCACATCAGCCTCTGAAAGCAACCCCCAGACTCCCCTCCCCTCAAAGGGATAGGACGCGCCTTCCTCGGCGATGAGGTCAGCGCAATGGCTACCAAGCATCATATCACCCACTGCTACCAGAACCACCGTCTTGCCGGGCTGGTACGCGAGTTCGTGGCTCAAGTCCTCCAGTGACGCCTCCGGCATCAGCATGGCCGAGCTCTCCATCAGCCAGATGCGCCGACAGAATGGGTATCCCGTTGTATCGGCCGGATCGGCGCGCCGGCCGTCTATCTGCACCGGACGAACGCGATAGTCCACCCGATCCCACGGCACGATCCCGATGGCATCGTCGTGACTCGCCACGTAATCCACCACGTCGTCCCAAGAGTCGACACGTGCCACAAAGTAGCCGAGATAGTCCAAGTCCAGAAAGGCCCTGATCAGTCGATCGTCGGTGGGCACCACAAGCGTGTAGGTCTCATCCAACCCCTCGGCAATGGCCACCAACTGCGGCAGCGAAAAGCCAGGGCGATCGATCGAGGGATGAACCACGAGAGCGTAGGGAATCTCGGCCAATGGCATTCCATACGGAAGCGCTTCGATCGTCCAGAAGACAACGCCATCAGCGAGCCGCTGCGTCAAGAGATCCTCAGGGGTGGTACCTGGCGCGTAGGGCAACACGATCATGTCCTCGTGAGCGCGGTCCAGCGCGTCCAGCGACGCGCGGTAGGCGTCATAGAGCCCCTGTTCCATTGCTAGACGAAAAGTGCGCGGCTGCTCCGTTGGCAAGGGGATAGCTGTGCCCGCAGCCCGATCCTCCGTTTCTCCATCGGCCTCGAAAGTCGCGGCGGCGATCGTCGTATTCGTGGGGCGCGGGATGAGCGTTGCGGGCCCATAGGCGACCGGAGCATCGACAAGGGCCACCAACGCGAGGCGAGCGCTTACGGCAATGATGACCGCTAGTACAACGCCTGCCGCCACGAGGCGCCCCCAGCTCGGACGCGATCCGGCTTGCCGGTCGCCACGCCGTCGGGGTCCGCTTGGCTCGTCACTCCAGTAGATGGGCATCCATCGCTCCTTGGCTCGAGACTAACACCGGCACAAGTCGCTGTCAACGCTCGGACCTGCTGGCTCCAATAGCCGTCCCATTGACAGACGACGGCACACATAGTAGCATGGAGTCACACAGCGCACCTTAACAAGGCTCGTGAACACCCTCGCGGGAGCCCCTAGCGTGGTCGCTGTGTCCATGTAGGCTCGGCCGACCCTGCAGCGGAAAGGAGTTTGCGAGATGGATATCATCATCAGCGGACGTAACCTTCAGATCACGGACCAACTTCGAGAGCTCGTCGAGTCGAAGGTGTCCAAACTCGACCGCTACCTACCCAACATCTCCGAAGCGCGCGTCGATCTCGCCTCGCAAAGCACCAAGAGCGTTGAGGATCGACAGGTTGTGCAGCTCACGTTGCGCGCCAACGGGGCCTTGCTCCGCGCCGAGGACAAGTCGTCGGACCTCCGTTCCTCCCTCGATGCCGTTCTCGACAAGATGTCACGCCAGATTGAGCGCTACAAGGGCAAGCATTGGCACTCCAGGAATCGCGAAGCCCGTGAGCCCTTTGTCCCAGAGACCCAGCCGGACAGCGACGAACGAGTCGTGCGCGTCAAGCGATTTGAGACGATGCCCATGTATGTGGACGAAGCAATCGACCAGATGGAGCTTCTCGGACACGATTTCTATGTCTTTTTCGACGCTGAGACCGAGGGCTTCGCTGTGATCTATCGACGCTATGATGGTGGCTATGGACTGTTGCTTCCAGAGCTCGCCTGAGAGCTCGCGAGCGGGGCTGCCGTTGGCAGCCCCGCTCTTGCATCTCGAGGAGACGAATGGCCTATCGGCCCCTTGTCCTTTTTGTGTGTACTGGCAACACGTGCCGCTCGGCCATGGCTGAGCGGCTCTTTGCGCAGCTACTGGAAAAGCGTGGAGATCGCGAACGCTTGCGCGTCGCCTCGGCGGGCCTCTGGGCTTACAACGGCCGGCCTGCGAGCCCAGAGGCGATCGCCCTGCTAGGCGAGGAAGGACTAGACCTGACCGATCACAGCGCACGGGCGCTCACCCAACAGATGGTGGACGAAGCGGACCTCGTCCTTGCCATGGAGCGTGCGCACCTTCGGGATCTTGCCATGCGATTTGTCAGGGCCCAGCCCAAAGCCCACCTTCTCAGCAAGACCGCCGGCAAACGAGGAGACGTCGCCGACCCCGTGGCTGGAGGCAGAAGCGACTATGCCGCGTGTCGAGATACGCTGCGCATGTTCCTGGAAGAGGGATATGACCGCATCATCGCACTAGCGGAACGCGATCCGGCAAGAAAGAGCCAGGGCTGGCGATGGCCATGGCAGCGGCGCTAGCAGCTAGCGTTACGCCAGAGCCTGCCCAGTTCCACCGTCACCACAAAGCCATAGTAATACGCCACGAGCAGGCAAAGCAGCAGCCCGTGCAATCCATCCTTGTACCCCTCTAGCGCCAGGTACCGACGACGGAACTCGCGGAGCGGTTGCGTGACATAGGTCCAAGGTCGAGGACGCACCCCACCCTTGTAGAGGATCCGCGCCTCGTAGCCAACGTATTGGCGTTGCTTGCGGACGAATTCTCTAGCCGTAGCATAGTTGTGGTGGATGAACGGGGCCTCTAGGTAGCCCGCCGCACCGTCCAGGAGCACCACCTCGTGAACCGGACGCTCTGTATCGTAGCGGGCCCTATCAACGCGCAACAGGCGCAACTGATAATCGGGCCACCACCCGCCATGACGGATCTCGCGTCCCCAGATCAGATTCCGTCGCGGCACCCACCAGCCCGCCCGATCCCCCTCCCTGATGACCCGCCGGACTTCATCCGCCAGCTCGGGGGTGACACGCTCGTCGGTGTCCACGAAGAGAAGCCACTCGGTCGTCGCCAAGGACAGTGCATAGTTCCGCTGTCCTGCGAAATCGTCAAAGCGCCGCTCGACAACGCGAGCGCCCATCGCTCGCGCGATATCAGCCGTGGCATCGCTGCTACGGTCATCCAAGACGACGAGCAGCTCATCGGCCCAAGCAGCGCTTTCGAGGCAGTCGGCGATCTGAGGCTCATTGTCGCGCGCCAGAACGGCGACGGTGATGCGTGGCTCGTTCACATTGCCATCACCGCCTCATAGGCGCGCCGCCGACGCTCCGCCTCGTCACTTCCTACCTCTCCCGCGGACTCTTGGAGCTCTAGGCGGGCAAGCTCCCGCCGCATCCCAGCCCGGACGATCCAGCGCACGAGGCGCTGATAGAAGCTCCCATAGTGCTTGGCAAAGAGACGGAATCGGCTTTGCCAGAGAGCCTGGAACATTCTTGCCCGGAACTGGCCCGTGCTCTGCCCACCCAGGTGCACCACCTCGCTGGCCGGCACGCAGTAAATGCCCCAGCCAGCTCTCTTGGCCCGGAAGCACCAATCGATCTCCTCACAGTACATGAAAAAGCCCTCGTCGAGCAGGCCGACCTCACCCAGCGCTTCGCGTCGAATGCACATGGTGGCCCCAAGGGGATGGTCAATGGGAAAGGGCTCGCCCGACTCGTACAGCCTCCTAGGATAGCGCCCATTCAGCCGCGAATCTAGCAGGCGGTGGTTGATCATCCAGAAATCGAGAAATGCCATGCTCAGCGAGGGGAAGCGAAAGGCGCTATGCTGAAAGCTCCCGTCCCCATAGTAGAGCCGGGCGCCTGCCGCGCCAGCGGAGGGCGTCTCGTCCATGAACGTGACAAGCGCACCAAGGGCGCCCCGTCGCACGATCGTGTCAGGATTCAGAAGCATCACATAACGTGGGGCGGGTTCCTGCTCGAGGGCAACACGGATGCCAGCATTCGTAGCGGCCGCGAACCCTAGGTTCGTATCCTGCGCAACTAGGGTCGCTTCGGGGAATCGCTCCGCCACCATCTCGGCGCTGCCATCCGGCGAGGCATTGTCGATAACCCATATATGCCCCGCAAAGCCAGAGCTCTCAAGGTCCCGATACGCCGAGTCCAGACAGTCTGCGGTGAGGTCCCGCGTGTTGTAGCTGACGACGACGATCGCCAGATCCATTGCCCCGACCTAGAAGCCGATGGAGATGGGCGTGGCCTCGATGCGGTCCTGCACGATCCAGACCGACTCGTGGATCAGCCCGATCCAGAAATAGGGCTCCACGGTCACCGGCTCCTGCGTAATGCGCAAGTGTCCCACCACGGTGACGGTTTGGCCCGGCATCAGATACGCCTGAGGGCCGATAGCCGTGTCCAGCACGGTCAGCTCCTCGTCGGTGCCGAGCTGCCAGCGATAGGGGTAGATGCGCCCCTCGCTGTTGCCCTCAAAGTCGAGCCCCACCCGAAAGATGCCTGGCTCCTCATACTCGCCCAACGTGTTAAAGTTCTCCGAGCTCGTAAAAGTCGTGCCAGGTTCTGGACCCTTGGTTCGAACGGGCACCGTGCCGATGTTCTTGACCGTGCAGGTGAACGTCAGCGTCTCACCCAAGGGGACGATCAGCGGCGAGAACTCGGCCGCCGCGTTGACGATCTCCACCATGGGAACGCCGCCACCCTGGATCTCGAGCTGACCCTCGACGCGATCCTTGTTGCCAACCCGATCCTCGGCCACCACAACAACCGTGTACATCCCGTCAGGCGGAGGCGTGGCGCCCAAGTCGATACCGGCATCATAATCGTGCTCGTGGGCACCGGGGCTTCCGGCCTCGCGGATCTGGTCCTCGGCTACCGGATACTTGGCCCCGTCCGGGCCCAGGATGTACACCTCCACGCGCGCCGCTTCCTTGCTGAGATTGTAGCTGATGGTGACGCGGTCGGTGATACCATCGCGGTTCGGGGTAAAGCTGGCGGGCCAGATGCTCAAGCCCTCGATGCGCATCGGCACCTTGTCGCCGTCCACGAGCGTGACGGCGCGTTCCTGACGCTCCTGATGCCCGTCCCAGTCTTCGGCCTCGATGGCCAATGTGTACGTACCATCCGGCAGCAGTGAATCGCCAATCACCCCGCTAAAGTAGGCCGTTCTCTCACCCTTGGAGCGACGGCGCTGATCGCGGAACACGTGTCGGTTGCCCTGATCGTCAATCAGATAGATAGAGACCGTGGCATGGTCGGACAGCGCGTACTTTACTTCTGCCACATCGTCCACGCCATCGGCATTGGGAGAGATGGTGCTAGGGCGGACGCTTACCGAGTGCAACAGCGAGCGGGGCCCGCAGCCGGTGAGCACAGCAGCCACCGAAGCGAGCAAAAGAGCTATCGCCAACCAACGCCTTTGCACGTTTGCGCACGCCTCCACACGCTAGACAGTCGCCCCCCGAGCACTTGCAGAGTCTAGCCGACGGCCTCGGCAGCGTCAAATGCATGCTCCTACATTAGGTAACGCGGCATGGCTCATGTAGAATCGTGCCATCATCGTCACCCAAGCATGGAAAGCGGGACTGGATGCTGACATATCAGCAGGCTCTCGGTGTGATCCTGAAACGCTACGACGTCGAGCGTCGCGTGCAGCCGCCCTATGCCGAGCGGGTATGGCGGCTCGATCGCGTACGCGAGCTGCTAGCTGCCCTCGGCGATCCACACCAATGTTTCCCTTCGGTGCATGTGGCCGGCACCAAAGGCAAAGGTTCCACCACGGCGATGATCGCGTCGATCCTGCGGGCCAGCGGCTACCGCACGGGCATGTACACATCGCCGCACCTGCACACCTTTCGCGAGCGCATCCAGATCGACGGCACGCCGATCCCCGAGAGCGATCTACAACGCTGGGCCACGCGATTCCAGCCACTCCTCGCTGCACGGCCCGAGGTGACCGTCTTTGAGGCCATTACGGCCCTTGCGATGGCCTACATGGCCGAAGAAAAGGTTGACGTGGGCGTCTACGAGGTGGGCTTGGGGGGACGACTAGATGCGACCAACGTCCTCAGCCCTGAGGTATCGGTCATCACGTCCATCAGCATGGATCATATGCAGGTTCTGGGGGATACGCTCGCGCAGATCGCGCGGGAAAAGGCCGGCATCATCAAGCCGGAAACACCCGTGCTATCCGCGCCGCAGCGCCCCGATGCGCTGGCGGTTATCGAACAGATCGCCCGCGACCGCGAGGCGCGACTCGCGGTGATCGGCAGAGACTGGCGGTGGGAAAGAGAAGGTCAGCAGGAAGCGGATGGGCAATGGCTGACAGTCACTGGCCCCTCGGAGGAGACCCAGGACTGGGCAGCCCTCTATCTCCCACTTCTGGGGGAGCACCAGCTCGAGAATGCCACCCTCGCCGTCGCAACGGCCTGGCAACTGCGTCAGCAAGGGATGAGCATCACCTTCGAGAGCGTCCGAGAGGGGTTGGCCACCGTCCAGTGGCCGGGACGCATGGAGGTCCTGAGCAAGTCGCCATGGCTAGTGGTGGATGGAGCCCACAACAGCTATTCCGTGGAGCAGTTGCAGCGGGCTCTTCACTCGCATTTCGGATGGGATGCGTTACATCTTATCTTTGGAGCTGGACTCACGCATCAGCCGCAGGTCCTGCTGCGCGATATGTTGCCCATCGCCGACGAGGTGATTGTCACGCGAGCCGGTCATCCCAAGGCCTCCGATCCGCGCCGGCTGCAGGAACACGCCCTCGGACTGGGGCGCACAGCAATCGCGCTGCCAACGCCCCTACAGGCACTGGAGCACGCGCTCGCCGCAGCCCACGAGAACGATCTCATTCTGGCAACGGGGAGCTTGTTCTTGGTCGCTGATATCCGCGAGGCCTGGTTTGACCTGCAGGGACTCTCGCAACCGCCGCGCGATCCACCCGGCTCCTACTGACAAACACTCTCTACAAGTGCACCAGCCAGGCGGACCGGACGCTGGGTAGCGCCTGCACTTCAGCGAGCATATCGGCCGGGGGCTCGTCATCGAGGCCGAGCACCATCAACCCATAGCCGCCGCGCTCCTGGCGCCCGACCTGCACAAACGAGATGCTGACACCCATGCCTCCCAGCAACGTGCCCATCTGGCCAATGACGCCGGGGCGTTCGACATGCTCGGTGAGCAAGAGCCTTCCGCGCGCAGCAAAGTCGAACCAAAACGCACCAAGGCGAACCACGCGTGGCTGCTCGCGCATGATGGTCCCGCTGGCCTTCCAGTCCTCCACGGCGGTGCGCACGACTAGCGTCACGAGGCCAGGAAAACCGTGCGCGTCGTCCGTCTGCCTAGACGACAGCCGGAGACCACGCTCCTCCGCCAAGAGACGCGCGTTCACCATGTTCACCGGCACCTCGGACGCTTCTGCCAAGAGGCCCGCCAAAGCCGCCGCGGTGACGCTCTCCATGGGAAGTCTGGCCGCCTCTTCTGCGCAGGTCACCTCCAGCCCTAGCAGCCCATCACGGGTAGACTGTGCGCAAAGACGCCCCAGTTGCCTCGTCAGATCGAGGTATCCAATCAGATCCTTGGCCTCCCCAAGGTCAAGGACCGGTACATTGACGGGGTGCCTCGGAGCGCGTCCCTCCAAGACATCCACTACCTGCTCGACGGCTGTCACTGCTGCCAGGTTCTGGGCCTCCTTGGTCGATGCTCCCAAGTGCGGTGAGAGCAGCAAGTTGGGGCAGTCAGCAAGAACACCAGGGACATCCGGCTCGGTCGACAAGACATCGAGTGCGGCACCAGCCAATCGCCCCTCGCCAAGCGCGCGAGCCAAAGCCTCCTCATCGACGAGGCCCCCTCGAGCGCAGTTGATGAGATGAGCATCGGGCCGCATCAGAGCCAACTCGCGCTCACCGAGCATGCCACGGGTACGATCGCTCATCGGCGTGTGTAACGTCACATAGTCGCTCTTGGCAAGCAGGGTCTCCAGCGGCACCAGATCCACGCCAAGGCTTTCAGCCCTCGCTGCCGCCACGAACGGATCATAGGCCACGATGCGCATCTCAAAGGCCCGTGCACGCTCGGCCACGGCCGATCCGATCCGGCCTAGGCCTATGATGCCCAAGGTCTTCCGAAAGAGCTCCGTGCCGACAAGGTTGCCCTTTTCCCAACGCTGGGCGTGCATCGATCCATTCGCGCGGCACAGATTGCGCGCCATGGCCAGCATCAGGCCAAGCGTGTGCTCTGCCACCGCTACGGTAGTCGCCGTCGGCGCGTTTACCACGATCACGCCATGCCGAGTCGCTGCCTCCAGGTCGATGTTATCCACACCGATTCCCGGTCGCCCAATGACACGCAACCTGGACGCTCGCTCCAACAGATCAGCCGTCACCTGCGTACGGCTGCGCACAATCAGTGCATCGTAGCTTTCGATGACGTCCGCCAGCGTGTCTGGCTCGGGGTGGAGCATGATCTCCACTGCACACGTCTCTCGTAGCAGATCCAGGCCTTCCTCAGCCAGCGGCTCTGTCACCAACACTCGTGGCATCCTTGCCTCGCTCTCTCGGACGCTGCGAGAGGGGCGGGGGTGCCCCTCTCGCCCGCGCATGGTATCGTGTTACGAACCTACCTCAGGAAGCGTCGTTAGCGCCTCTTGGACCTTTGACTCGGGGTAGGCATAGTCAACCAATTGGTCCGCGAGATAGGCGTCATACGCGCCTAGGTCGAGGAAGCCATGCCCGCTAAAGTTGAACAGGATCACGCGCTCCTCACCCTTTTCCTTGGCATCTAACGCCTCGTCGACAGCTGCGCGTACGGCATGTGCCGTCTCGGGAGCCGGGATAATCCCCTCTGTCTGTGCAAACAGCTGGGCTGCCTCAAAGACGGGGATTTGCGGATACGCCATGGCATCGACATGGCCCGTGCGATGCAGCAAGGATAGCAACGGTGACACACCGTGGTAGCGCAGACCGCCCGCGTGGATGCCAGCTGGCACAAAGCCGTGGCCCAACGTATCCATCTTGACCACGGGAGCCCACTTGGCCGTATCCCCATAGTCATAGGCATAGACGCCCTTGGTCATGCTGGGGCACGCCATCGGCTCTACGCCCACCAAGCGGACGTTGGTGCCATCCAGCACGTTCGTCCGGAAGAAGGGCAGCGCGATCCCGCCAAAGTTGGAGCCACCGCCCACGCAACCAATGACCACATCGGGCATGCCTTCGCCCGCCAGGTCGAGCTGCTTGATCGCCTCCTCGCCGATGACCGTCTGCTGCATCAGCACGTGGTTGAGCACGCTGCCGAGAGAGTACTTGGTGTCGGGATCCTTGATGGCCACCTCGCAGGCTTCGCTGATGGCCATACCCAGCGTGCCCGGCGAGTCCGGGTCCTGGGCCAAAATGGCGCGGCCGGCCTCGGTTTCCTCACTGGGGCTAGGTACCACCGATGCGCCAAAGAGCTGCATCACAGAGCGTCGATACGGCTTCTGCTGGTAGCTCACCTTGACCATATAGACCTTGCAGCCTAGGCCCATGAACTTGGAGGCCATCGACAGGGCAGAACCCCACTGGCCCGCCCCAGTCTCTGTCGCGAGCTGTTTCACGCCAGCGATCTTGTTATAGTAGGCCTGCGCCACAGCGGTGTTTGGCTTGTGGCTACCAGACGGGCTCTCCCCCTCATACTTGAAGTAGATCCTTGCAGGAGTGTCCAGAGCCCTTTCCAGCCGGACCGCACGGATGAGCGGCGTGGGCCTCCAGATGCGCAATACGTCCTGAACCTCTTCCGGGATGTCGATGTAGCGTTCCTGGCTCACCTCTTGCAGGATGAGATCCATTGGGAACAGCGGCTCGAGATCGGCAGGTCCCACCGGCTGGAGCGTCTGCGGGTGCAGCGTCGGTGGTAGCGGCTCGGGCAAATCTGCCTGCGCGTTGTACCAGCGCGTCGGCAGGTCCGACTGGTTTAGCAGGAACCGTGTCTGCATAGCCATGTTTCCTCCTCAATGCGAAGCGACGTGCGATGCGAACGCAGTGTCACAGACGGATCACAGTCAAGCTTGAGCTCCCCTCCTCATAGACCACAAAAAGGGCTCTCGTCCCCAAAAAGGGACGAGAGCCCTTGCTCCCGCGGTACCACCCCACTTAGGACCGGCAACAGAAAACCCTGCGTGAATGCAGGGTCCCTCAGCCAGCCTCACTCTGCAGATACGAGAGCCATCACGCCCGGATGGACTCTGATATCCTCAGCCTGGGTAACGGTGGCGTCTCCGTCGCAACCTACTGACGGTCCGTGTTGGGCTGCGAAGCTCCCGGGTCCATTCGCCGTCTGCGCTGATGCCGAGCTCTCACCTGGTCCCGGCTCTCTGAATCCCGCTCTGACGGCTACTCTTCCCGATCTCAGCTTTGCGAGGAGTATAGCACACGCTGCCGCCGCCTGTCAAGCATCAGGCAAGGCGATGTGACACTAGCTTTGACCCCGCCCATCGGCCAACGTATAATCTCGTGACAGTCACCGTGCTGCCGGCAGACAGTGTCCGCACCTCCCTGTCCCATGTAGCATCCCCACGCAAGGAGGAGACTTGGTGCGCAAACGCGAGCTAGCGAAGGACCTTCTCATCCTGCTGCTGTTCCTAGTCATCTCGCTGGCGTTCTTCTGGCGGCAGACTATCGGCGGCAAGACGATGCTCCCGGCTGACAATGTCTTTGCCGTGGAGCCGTGGGCATCCTACGCGGACGAGGCAGGGGTTGTCGTCCCCCACAACGATCTTCTCAGCGATCTCTACCTAGAGAACTATGCCTGGAAGCGATTCATCGTCAACAGCATTCGCGGGCGCCAGCTACCTTTGTGGAACCCTTACATCTTTGCGGGGATGCCGTTTCTAGCGACAGGCCAACACTCGGCCATGTACCCTTTCAGCGTTCTATTCTATGTGCTGCCTCTTTCTGCAGCCTTTGGCTGGTTCGCCGCCCTGCACATGTTCCTGGCCGGGACGACCATGTACATCCTCGCTCGCACCTTCCGACTCTGTCGTCTCGGGGCGACCATCGCGGGTGTCGCGTTTATGCTTTCGGGCTTTATGGTGACGCGGCAGGTCTTCCCCATGATCATGGCGGCTGCCGTCTGGTTGCCGCTGATCCTGGCCATC
>CAYOBT010000008.1:0-18811 GCA_964402205.1 uncultured Anaerolineales bacterium | reverse complement strand
TTCGCGCGTGCCCTTGATAGCCATGCTGCTCACGGGACCGTCCCCCCCTCACTGGCAGTCACCGTCGGCTCGGGCTCGGGCTGCATCCCGAAATAGTGCCGCAACACCTCAGCGGCAACGGGCACGGCGGCTTGCGATCCTTCGCCACCCGCCTCCAGAAGCACTACAAGGGCAATCTCAGGTTCCTCGTAGGGAGCGAACGCCGTGAACCAGGCATGCGTCGGCGCATAGCCCTCCTCATCCACGACAAGGTTACCCTCCTCATCGAACGCGGCAAACTCTGCCGAGCCTGTCTTCCCAGCAATAGAGACGCCAGACACGCGTGCCCCCGAGGCCGTGCCCCACTCTACTGCCTGATACATGCCCAGCCGAATAGCGGCGAGGTGTTCATCAGCGATGTCTAGCTCGGTCAGCGGCTCGGGCATAAAGGGCTCGACGACGTTCCCTTGGCTATCCACCACGCGGTAGACAAGCTGCGGTCGGTAGAGCGTGCCGCCATTCGCCACGGCCGCCGTCGCGTTCAGGAGTTGAAGCGGCGTCACTAGCACGTAGCCCTGGCCGATAGCCGCGTTAAAAGTGTCGCCCGTCGCCCAGACCTCGCCATAGTTCTGGCGCTTCCAGCGATCGTTGGGAATCAGCCCTGCCGACTCTCCCGAGAGATCAATCCCCGTCGGTGCCCCAAAGCCGAACGCCCGAGCGTACGCCTCGAGCCGATCCATCCCCAGTCCCTCAAACGACCCATATCCTCCTGCAGCAACCCCGAAAAAGATGTTGCATGACTGAGCAATGGCGCTGTGAATGTTCAGCGGGCCGTGTCCCCACGACGCCCAGCACGTGAATGGCTGGGCCATGCTGGGATCGTCGGGGAAGTACTTGTTTGGGATATAGAGCTTGCCTTGGCAGGTGATCTTGGTACGCGTATCGATCACGCCTTCGGCCAGGGCAGCCACGCCAGTCACCACTTTGAACGTGGAGCCGGGAGGATAGGCACTGCTGATGGCATGGTTCACCAGCGGCAAAGCAGGATCCTCGCAAAGCGCCGCATAGTCTCGCCACGAGATGCCGCCAGAAAACAGGTTGTTGTCGTATGCGGGCAGCGAGACCATGGCAAGCACCTCGCCAGTTCGCGGATCAACGGCCGCCAGGACGCCAACATCCGATCCCGCCTTGCGCATCCCCTCACGGAGGGCCTTCGTGGCAACTTGCTGCAGCTGCGTGTCGAGGGTCAGCCACAAGTTGTGCCCCGGAATCGGCTCCCGAACGGCGAGCACGTTCACCTCGCGTTCGAAGGCGTCCACCTCCACATGTTTCCGGCCCTTGACCCCACGGAGCAGCTTGTCTTCTGTCAGTTCAATGCCTGCTAACCCTACCATGTCGCTAGGAGCATAGTCGGCCTCTGGATCGTCCAGATAGTCGTCTAGTGCCTCGCTAGGAATGTGCCCGACGTACCCCAGCACGTGGGCCAGCAACTGGCCCTCTGTATAGGCCCGCAAGGGATCGACCTCTACTAGCACGCCTGGTAGCATCAGGTGCTCCTCTTCGAGGATAAAGGCAGCCTGCCGATCGACCTTGCTGGCCACTCGAACAGGAGTGTACGGCCCAACGGAGCGCGCCGATAGCTGCTGCTCGATACTCTCCTCATATTCGGCCCTAGGATCCTCCTCATCCACGGGGACACCGGTGAGCATCGAAACGCGCTCCAGCACGCGACGCCGCTCGTCCTCATCATCGGGCAAAGCGGCCGGCACGATACTCACAGCAAAGCTCGGCACATTCCGCACCAGAAGCCGCCCAGTCCGATCATAGACGATCCCTCTAGGTGCAGGGACAGTGAGCAAGCGTGTGCGGTTTCGGGCAGCTGACTGCTTGTACGCTTCTGCGGACACGATCTGAATGTCCCACAGTCGCAACACAATGGCACCCAATGCAAGCACCAGTAGCGTCTGAAAGATCAGGTAGCGGCTTCTGAGCTGCCAGGACATCAAGAGCTCCATTCTGCCGTGCTCGGTGCCAGAGTGCCCGACACTCTCTGCGCCAACCAGTGCGCTGGCACCATAGAGACGAGGTTCAGCAGAACTGCGGGTGCCACAGAGGTGATGAGTAGACGGCCCAGCTCCAGCGGCCTACCCGTCAGTAGCACGCCGATCACAGTCACTGTGTAGTAGGCAGCTGATGCCACCAGGATCGTCACATAGGGCAGAGGCACCACGGTGCGAAAGACATTGATCTCGCCGATGCTCGCGGCCAGGGTAGCCACGATGGTAGCAGCGGTCAGCAGACCGAGGGGACCTGAGCTCTGAATATCGGCTGCCAGCCCGCCAAAGGCTGCGAACACTAATGCCTCTCTCCTACCTCGCAGGAGGCACCACGAAACCGCTACCACCATCAGCAGATCGGGATGCACGCCGACGATCCGACAGGCAAGGGCGCACGTGGGAAGCAGCAAGCCAGCCATGAGCCCCGCGACGGCCATCACGGTAAGCATGCTTGCCTCGGCTACTCCTCCGCAGAGGGCGCTTCGGACGCCACGTCCACGGGCACAAAGTTCAGCAGAATCAGCACCCTCTCCAAATCGGATGCTGCCACAGCCGGAACCAGCGCCGCCTCCTGGAACATGGCGGCCTCGGACTGCAGTACCTCCACGACTTGCCCAATCACAAGCCTCTTGGGCAGATTGCCGCCCAAGCCCGACGTGATGACAATATCCCCTAGCTCGATAGAGCTGTCTGGCGTCACGTAGCGGAGCACGAGGCGGTGGCCTTGAGCCCCCTGCACAACGCCCGTCGCCCTAGAACGCTGTAGCAGGGCGCTGATAGAGCTTGATGGATCTGTAATCAGCATGACGGTCGCCGCGTTCTCCGAAACATCACTGATCCGCCCTACCAGTCCATCGGCCGCAAGCACCGGCATATTGCGCCCCACGCCGTCGGCACGCCCCCGGTCCACGATGATATAGTCGAGCAGGTTGTTCGGATCGCGGCCAATCACCTCGGCTGCCAGCAGCTGCTGGCTTGGCGCAGCGCGCTTGAACTCGAGCAGCCTCCTCAGCGACTCATTCTCTATCTCGGCCTCATGTAGTAACACAATCTGGTTGCGTAGCTCGGCATTCTCCTCTCGCAACGCGCGGTTCTCCTCAACCAAGGCGTCTCGCGTGCGCATGCGCTCGGTCACGCCTTCGATCGCCCGCCCTGCCGAGGCTAGGCCGTACTGCACAGGAGCCGCGAGGTAGGAAAACGCGTCGCGAATGGGGTTGCTGGCCTGGACGATGTCAAGCACGAGGGATGCCAGTATCAGGCCCAATACGGTGATGAGGGCAACCGCCGGGCCGCGTTGCGTCTTCACAAGAGCTCCCTGCCCAGCGTCGCTTGCACTAGCCCGAGCGCGAGCTGCTCACAGAACCTCGCTGCAACGTCGCTAGGACCTTGTGGTAGCGATCCAAGTCCGAGGCAATGGCGCCCGCGCCCCGCGCTACGCAGGTCATGGGATCCTCGGCACGATAGACCCGCATGCGCGTCTCCTCCGAGAATCTCTCGGGCAGTCCCTGCAGCAAAGATCCGCCCCCAGCCAGCACAATGCCCTGTTCCATAAGATCCGCCATCAACTCTGGCGGCGTCTCGTCGAGCGCCTCGCGCACGGTCTCGATGATCACATCCAGCGGCCCAGACAGCGCATCGCGTATCTCCACGCTGCTCACTTGCACGGCTTCGGGCAACCCAGTGATCAGGTCCCTGCCCCTCACCGTGATGGTCTGCTCCTCTGGAAGGGGGTAGGCCGACCCGATGGCGATCTTGGTGCGCTCGGCCATGCGCTCACCGATCAACAGGTTGTACTTCTGGCGGCAATGCTGGATGATCACTTCATCCATCTCGTCGCCGGCCACGCGAATGGAGCGGCTGACGACGATGCCTCCCAGCGCCGTTACTGCCACCTCGGTTGTCCCACCACCAATGTCGACGACCATGCTGCCCACGGACTCGCTGACCGGCAATCCTGCGCCGATAGCTGCCGCCATCGGCTCCTCCACCAGATAGGCATGACGTGCGCCAGCGGAAAGTGCGGCCTCATGCACCGCGCGCTTTTCCACCTCTGTCACGCCACTCGGGATACCGATCACGACCCGAGGCCGACTGTTGAACAGACCGCGCCGAGGATGCACCTTATGGATAAAGTAGTGGAGCATCTTCTCGGTGATGTCAAAGTCAGAGATGACGCCGTCTCGCAGAGGTCGGATCGCGATAATGTTGGCCGGCGTTCGTCCAACCATCTCCTTCGCCTCTGCGCCGATGGCGAGGACGCGTTTGCTGCGCTTGTCCACCGCAACGACAGAAGGCTCCTGGATACGGATCCCCTGCCCCTGCAGAAAGACCAGGGTATTCGCCGTGCCGAGGTCGATGCCAACATCCTTGGCAAACTGGCCGAACAAGCCTGCGAGAAGATTGGCCACAGGAGCTTCCTTCCTGAGGGTATACACAGATTGGTCGCGATTATACCACAGATTGGGACGCGCAAAAAAGCTTGCTGCCACTAGACACTCTATGGTATAGTCCGCGAACGAATCCGTCCACGCAATACAGGGAGTCCGATGGCGTCCACCAAAGGCCAGATCTCTTCGCTTGGCCGAGCACTATCCCTCCTGGCCGCCATCGCGCTCGTGATCGTGCTAGCCAACGACGACGTCCAGTCCTATCTTTGGCACACTCGTGGCGTCGAGTCGGGTGCCAGCTCCGAGCTTGCCCCTCTCCAGACCCCCCGGCTCAGTATCAACACATCGCTGCAGGCGTACGAACGGCCCGAGGAACTGGCAGCTGTCTTGGACGAGATCCGAGCGCTGGGATTCCGTCTGCTACGTCAACGGGTCTCATGGTCAGCGATCGAGCCGGTTCGAGGCGAAGCCACGTGGGACACATGGGATCACATTGCTGCCGAGCTGGCTTCCCGAGACCTACAGCTTCTGGTCTACGTGGCTGACGTCCCCGAGTGGGCACGCCGCGAGTGGGAACGCGACAATCCGTGGGCGCCTCCGGCTGACCCGTCAGACTATGGACGTTTCATGGGTGTCTTGTCCAAACGGTACGGCCATGTCGTGGCCGCCTACCAGATCTGGGACGAGCCCAACATCCACCCTCACTGGGGCGATGGTACCGTCGATCCTGCGGGATATGTAGAACTTCTTCGCAAGGCCACCCCAGCCATCCGCGCCGCTGATCCTGGAGCCCTCGTGGTTGCCGGCGGGCTGGCGCCCAACGTCGAGAGCGGCGGCCGTAACCTCAGCGACGTGCGCTACTTGCAGGAAATGCATCGCCTCGGCGCGGCTCCCCACTATGACGTCTTGGGAATCCGCGCGTTTGGCTTCTGGAGTGGACCCTACGATCGGCGAGTCGATCCGGACGTCCTCAACTTTTCGCGAGCCATCCTGCTTCGAGAGGAGCTATTGCGCCGAGGGCTGGAGGCCAGACCCATCTGGGCCATCGACGGGGGATGGTGCGCGCTGCCGCCCGACTGGTCCGGCCAGGTCAGTCCTTCTGGCTCTGACACCCCTCTCGTCCAGAGACAGCGCCTAGCGCTTGCCATCGACCGGATGCGCCAGGAATGGCCTTGGCTCACGTGGGCAGCACTGGCCCACTGGCAGCCGGACGCCCCGCCCGACGACCCCCAATGGGGCTATGCTCTCCTAGACCCCGGAGGCGATCAGCAAGCCGCGTATGGAACGCTCTCCGAAGCCCTTTCGCAAGACATCGTGTACCCAGGCATCACCAGATCGGTCAGGGCCGTCCGTCCGACCCAGAATCCAGAGCTCGCCGACCTCACCTTCTGGGGAACACGCCTTTGGATTCTCCCGTCTGACGAGGTGTCACCTCACACCATCACAGCGCGTGTCGACGTCCAGCGCACGGCACAAGAGATCTCCTTGCCTGATCCATCTGGGCTCGCACGGATCGCCATCGGCCGACCCGTACCGCTGGAATCCCACAGTGCACGGTTTGAAAGCCAAGCGCCTCTATCAGAGGCCGTCGACGGCTTCCAAGTGGCCGCCGAGAGGCCAGCCTGGGGCCTTATCAAGCCATTGCTCCTTGGATTCACGGCGATCCTTGCGCTAGCAATCCTGCTCTGGCACGATCTGAAAGCGCTTTGCTGGCGCCAAGCCTGGAAGCTGACACGACGCGTCTGGCGGTCCGTTCCGGCCAGCGCGCGCGCTCTAGTGCTTCTCCTCGCACTAGCAGGCGCCGGCCTGCTAGGATCGGATGGGCCGGTCATCCTGTGCCTTGGAATGGCCGTGCTGGCCGCCGCGCTGGATCCCCATCACGCTCTACTTGCCGCCGTGCTGGCGATTCCGCTCGCGCCGGTCGCGGTGAAGGTGAACGGCCTGCAGTTCTCCATTGCCGAGGTGGCAGTGCTGCTGGCCATAGGTTCGTACCTTTGGGACGCTTTGATCGAGAAGCGTCTTCCAATGCCACGCAGCCCGCAGACAAAGTGGCAGATTGTCGCCGACCTCGGCGTGATCGGACTGGTGGTGGCAGGCCTGCTATCCGCCAGCCTCGCAGAGTATCAACATGTTGCTTGGCGAGAGATGCGCCTCTGCTTGCTTGAGCCCGCGCTTCTCTACTATCTCTTGCGTGCTTCGGATGATCCACTCACCGGCCAGCTAGCAGCTCCATCGCTGCTTGTGGGCGGCGCCCTGACAGCCATCTACGCGCTGGCTCGGTATCCTCTAGACAAGGGAGTCATCGAGGCGGAAGGCGTGCGCCGCGCTTTGGGCTTCTATGGCTCGCCGAATAACCTTGCGCTGATGGCAGAGAGACTCGTGCCGGTGGCCTTGGCTGGAGCGCTGTGGAGCCACGTCCGAGCGCGACGCATAGCCTATGCTCTTGTGACGATGGTCCTACTTGCCGCCCTCGCGCTGACCTTCTCGAAAGGTGCCCTACTACTCGGGCTGCCCTTCGGAATGATCGCCCTGGGCTATCTCCGCGGAGGACGCTGGCGGATAGCCTGGGCTCTCGTCGCTGTAGGTGCGCTGCTGCTCGCCATACCGTTACTGGGCAGCCAGCGTCTAGCCTCCATCACCGACTTGACGCAAGGCACGGCGTTCCTTCGCGTCCAACTCTGGCGCTCGGCCATCGACATGATCGGGGACCATCCATGGTTTGGCGTCGGCCCCGATGGGTTCCTCTACTACTATGGAGACTATATCCGGGCCGGTGCCGAGGTCGAGCCATGGCTATCGCATCCACACAACCTCTTCCTCGCCGTCTGGACAAGACTGGGGCTCTCAGGGCTCCTGGCGATGCTGACGCTGCTAACTGGAGCAGCGGGCATGATCCTCGGCCTGAAGCGTAAGGAGGCTGTCACCGCGATCGGCGTGGCAGCAGGCCTAGTAGCCGCCACGGCACATGGCATGGTGGACAGCTTTTACTTTGTGCCCGAGCTCGCCCTGTGGCTCATGGTAGCCGTAGCCTCGCTCTCGATTCGCGAGGCCGAGGTCGTACGCGTTGACCGAATAGCCTAGCGGGTTATACTCCCAATACTGGCATTGTCGCTATCCCCCGGGAGGGTTGATGCGCATACTCATCACCGGCGGCGCAGGCTTTATCGGATCCCACCTCTGCGATGAACTCCTCAAACAGGGCCACGAGGTCCTGGCGATGGACAATCTGATCACCGGGAGCCTGCGAAACCTCGCCCATCTGACAACGCATCCGAGCTTCTCCTTCGTCGAGCATGACGTCACCAAGCCCATCCACGTCGATGGACCGGTGGATGCCATCTACCACCTGGCATCGCTACCTAGCCCCGTAGACTATCTGGAGATGCCCATCAAGACGCTCAAGGTGGGCGCTCTGGGCACCTACAACGCCCTTGGCTTGGCAAAGGCCAAAGGGGCATCGCTGTTGCTCGCTTCGACCTCTGAGGTCTATGGCGATCCGCGGATCCATCCGCAGCCAGAGATTTATTGGGGCAACGTGAATCCCGTCGGTCCTCGTGGCGTCTATGACGAGTCCAAGCGCTTCGCTGAGGCTATCACCATGGCCTATCATCGCACCCATGACCTGGAGACGCGCATCGCCCGCATCTTTAACACCTTTGGCCCTCGAATGCGCCTCGACGATGGGCGCGTGGTCCCGAATTTCTGCCGACAAGCCATCCTGGGAAACCCGCTGACGGTCTACGATGACGGCTCGCGCACGCGCAGCTTTTGCTACGTGAGCGACCTGGTCGAGGGGCTGATGCTACTCATGGAGCGCGGCGACGCCATGCCAGTCAACCTGGGCAACCCTCGCGAGATGAGCATCCTGGACTTTGCGCGCACGATCATCGAGCTGACAGAAAGCCCGTCCGAGATCACGTTCATCGTGCCCCAAGATGCACGCACCAAGGATGATCCGCAAACCCGCCAGCCTGACATCACCCGAGCGCGCACACTGCTGGGATGGACCCCCAAGGTGCGCCTGGAAGATGGCCTCTTGCGAACGATTGCATGGTTCCGCGAGCAACTGCAGGATTGATGATCGCTCAAATCCGCGCGCACAAGCCTTGGGCGGCTGGAGCCACCGATCTCGTCCGAAGCGGCCTCGTTATTGCCGCCATTGCCGCGGTCGGCGCATGGCTAGCTAGCGTTCCGCTCCGCTATGCCCTTTTGGGACTGGGCGGCATCGTCGCAATGATAGCCCTGCTTCGCTACCCGTGGCTGACTCTTTGCGGCATGGCGTTTGCCGTGCCCTTTGCTCCAACCACCAGCATACCGGTGGGCGCATTCCGCGTCGGGGCTCCCGAAGCCCTCGTGGCGGCCATGCTCCTGGCGTGGTTTCTCCGAGCGACGATGAACGAGGCCAAGCCTATCCATCTCGGTGGCGTCGGCATTGCGATTGCGACGGTGGTTATCACAGCCGTCGCGGCTATACTCCCCGCGAGGAACCTGTCGCCAGCGGCCAAGGAACTGGCCAAGTGGCTGAGCTTGAGTGCCGTCTTTTGCTTTGCGAGCACGCAGCTAGACGCCCGCGCATCACGGTGGGTTGCGGGCGCCCTTTTGCTGGGGGCAGCGGCGCAGGGCGTGCTTGGCATCTACCAGTTCGCCACCCAGAGTGGGCCCGAAGGATTCCAGATTCTCGGACGCTTCATGCGCGCCCACGGGACCTTCGGTCAGCCTAACCCGTATGCCGGATACCTGGGGCTCCTTCTCCCGCTGGGGTACGGCATCCCTCTGGCCATGCTGCAGCCATCACCGCGCGCGGATCGTTCCTGGCAGACATGGCTTGTTGTGGCGCTTGCGTGCATCTGCGCTGCTCTCATGGCCGTGGGGCTGATCCTGAGCTGGTCACGCGGCGCGCTGTTAGGCGCCGTCGCGGCAGCCATCGTGGTGCTCTTGGCCTCTGGGAGGCGCGCTCGCATGGGAACGCTGGCCGTAGGTGCGGTAGGCGTTGCCGCCTGGCCCTGGCTCTCTGGGCTGGTGCCTCAGGGAGCTCTCGAGCGGTTGTGGGAAGGGATGCGCTGGCTAGGCACCGATCTCACTGCCATCGAGGTCACCGACGCCAACTTTGCGGTGGTCGAGCGCCTGGCCCACTGGCTGGCCGCCTGGCGCATGTTTGAGCAGCACCCATGGACCGGCGTCGGACTGGGGCAATACGCCACGATCTACCCCCAAGTGGCCATCCCGCGGTGGTCAGACCCTCTGGGGCACGCCCACAACCTGTACCTGCACGTACTGGCAGAGCAGGGGCTCCTCGGGATGGTGGGTCTGGCGGCGTTCTTGGGCGGGGCCACGGTCGCTGGCTGGCGCGCCCTCGGTCGCACCAGAGGCTGGCAACGTGGCGTCGTGCTTGGGTGCCTGGGCATGCTGGGCCACCTGATGGTGCACAGCCTCGTGGATCTCCTGTTCGTCCAGGGGGTCTATCTCCTGATCGGGACGATCCTAGGGTTGATGGTAGCTTGCAGTTCGGAGAGCCCCAACATTGGAACCAACGACAGTGCAACCCCGTAGCTCCATGAGCCCAGGCCTTGCCGAACGCGTTCGGTCCCTGATGACAGAGCACCGCGCAGAGGTCCGTCGGTTCGTGCGCTTTGGCGTCGTCGGCACCATTGGAGCAGTGGTTGACTTTGGCGTGCTGAACCTGTGCATCCAGCTACTCTCCATGGAAAAGTGGCTAGCTAACACCTTTTCCTTCTCGGCTGCCGTCCTGAGCAACTTTACTTGGAACCGGCTATGGACTTTTCCCGAATCGCGCCAAGAAGCGCTTCTTCCGCAGCTTGGTCAGTTCGCGCTGGTGAACGTGATAGGCTATGCCATCAACCAGGCCATCTTTCTCTCACTGGATCGCTACGTCTTCGCCGACTGGAACGTATGGGGCTACAACCTTTCCAAGGCTATTGCCATCGGCGTCGTGCTGTTCTGGAACTATGGCGTGAACCGTATCTGGACTTACCGTAGGATCGACTAGTGCATATTGCCATTGACTACACGGCCGCGATCCGCCAGAGAGCCGGCATCGGACGGTACACGCGGGAGCTCACACAAGCGCTCCTCGCGCTGGACCGGGAGAATCGCTATGTCCTCTTTTCCGCCGGGCGTGGCGCCGACGAGCCCCCGTGGCCTCCTAACGTGCGGCGACGGTCAGTACCTCTGAGCGACCACCAACTCGCCGTCGTCTGGCAGAGGCTCCGCCTGCCCATTCCTGCCGAGCTGCTCACGGGACCCGTGGATCTATTCCATTCGCCAGATTTTGTGCTGCCTCCCCTGCTCAAAGCTGCCTCGGTTGTCACCATCCATGACCTATCGTTCATGCGCCTTCCTCACTGCTCCCCACCAGCTCTGCTGGACTATCTGATGCGATCGGTGCCGCGCTCTGCACGGAGAGCAGATGCCATCCTGGCCGATTCGGAGAGCACGCGGCGTGACGTCGTTGAGCTACTTGGCATCGACGCGGAGCGGGTGCACGTGGTGTATGCGGGGGTGGACACTCGCTTCACGCAGCAGTCACCGGACGCAGTTCACGAGGCGAAGGCGCGTTACGGCATCGTGGGTCCCTATGTCTTGGCCGTGGGGACTCTGCAACCCCGCAAGAACTATCCCCGGCTGCTGGAAGGCTTTGCTGCCATGCGCAGAAAATCGGGCCTGCCTCACAAGCTGGTCATCGTGGGAGGACGGGGCTGGCTCTATGACGAGATCGATGCCGCCGTCGCGCGGCTGGAGCTAGCAGAGGATGTTGTGATGCCCGGCTTTGTGCGAGACGAGGACCTGCCGTCGCTCTACACCGGCGCCGATTTGCTGGCCTTCCCCTCCTTGTACGAAGGCTTTGGCCTACCGGCCCTCGAGGCCATGGCGTGTGGCACTCCGGTGGTGGCAAGCACAGCGCCTGCCCTGCCCGAGGTCTGCGGCGAGGCGGCCCTGCTCGTGGATCCCACGGACGTCCCCTCCCTAGCAGACGCCGTGGAGCAGGTGCTTACCGATGAGGGGCTATCGAGCCGGCTGGTTGAGCTCGGGCGTCACCGTGCGACAGAATTCCAGTGGGAAGACGCAGCGCGCTCTCTCTTGGCGGTGTACCACAAGGTGCTGGCCTAGCTGTACACTTCTGGCTTCAGGACGCCCACAAAGCGTAGGTTGCGATAGTGCCCCGCATAGTCCAGCCCATATCCGATCACAAAGCGATCTGCGATCTCGAACCCGGTATAGTCGATCTCTAGATCGAGCTCACGACGGGAAGGCTTGTCAAGCAACGCACAGACCTTGAGGCTGGCGGGCTGGCGAACCCGGAGGTTCTGCATGAGGTAGGAGAGCGTGCGTCCCGTGTCGATAATGTCCTCAACGATGAGCACGTGACGCCCGCTGATATCGCGGTCCAGGTCCTTCAGGATACGCACCACGCCCGTGGACTCGGTGCCATCGCCGTAGCTGGAGATGGCCATAAAGTCTACGTCGTGCTTGATGGTGAGGGACCGCGTGAGGTCCGCCAGAAAGACATAGCCGCCCTTGAGCACGCACAGGAGCAGCGGATCGAGATCCGCATAGTCCGCGGAGATCTGTTTGCCCAGCTCGTACACGCGCCGCAGAATCTGGGACTCGGAGAGCAGGACCTCTTCCACATCCATCTCAAGACTTGGCATAGTGTCGCCTTCCGTGCCTGTCTGACAGCTCACCAGCTTGGTATCATTCTACCCGACAGAATCTCCCTGGCAAACACATGTAGCCTGTCTCCCGACACACACAACGATCCCGGGTCACGGCTAGTGACCCGGGATCGTCAGCCTGTCGGTGGCCTAGCGACGGGAACGCGCTGGCCCGCCGGGTCGCGGCTGGGCCTCATTGACCCGGATGTTCCTGCCATCCAGGTCCATGCCGTCCATCTGCTCGATGGCAGCCATCGCCTCATCGTCGTTGGCCATGGTCACAAAACCAAAGCCTCTGGAGCGACCGGTCTCACGATCGGTGATGACGGTCGCGTCCTCCACGTCACCGATCGCCTCAAAAGCGCTACGCAGTCCGTCGGCGGTGGTGTTGTACGATAGGTTTCCGCAATAGAGTCTCTTGCTCATCTCTCACATCATTCCGGAGTGGTCTTTCGTCACAAGCCCAGATGCGTTACACGTCCCTTGCCCGTGTGTCCAGTGTGCACGGACCCCCCACCTCCCAGGTATCGCTCTGGCCTGACTCGAACCCGTCTCGCCGCAGACCACTCCACTGAACGGACGGATCCAACGACTCGAATCTGCCAGAATACCGGCTTGCGAGTCCCTTGCTGCCCGCAAGCTTGATTCGGACAGGGCGATTGTACTAGAGTAGGGTCATCCTGACAAGACTCCTAAGGTTACGGAAGCGTCTCTATTTGCGACGATCGACGATCCCTGCGCCCCCGGGCCAGAAGAATGCCACGAAGGAGCCACCGTGTCCCTACCACCAAATGTGCGAAGCGTGAGAAGAGCCCTCCGTCAAACGGCCCGATCGGCCATCATCCAGTGGCGCGTGCTGGCGGGAAGCGTATCCCGTCGCGGCTTGCCCGACTATGTCATCATCGGCGCGCAGAAAGCAGGCACAACGTCCCTACAGAAGGCCCTCGCGCGCCATCCAGACGTGTTTCGCTCGCTGGTCAAAGAGGTCCACTATTTCGACCTGCACTACGATCGAGGCGAAGCATGGTACCGAGCCCACTTTGGCACCGAACCTGACCGCATGCGCGCTGCGAGGCCTGGTCATCCCATCGTCACGGGCGAAGCGACGCCCTTCTACCTCGCGCATCCGATGGCCGCTGAGCGCGCAGCGCAGACGATCCCCGACGCCCGCCTGATCGTCCTTCTGCGGGATCCTGTGGAGCGCGCCTACTCGCAGTATGCCCACGAGGTACGCCTCGGCTATGAGCACGCCGCAATCCACGATGCCTTTGCAAACGAACTTGCCCTTGGCCCAGAGGCTGGCAGAGTCGGCCCAACGAACATGGACGCTTGGACCCTCTCGCACCGCTCATACCTTTACCGAGGACTCTACGCGGAGCAGCTGGCCGCGTGGAGTGCCCGGTTCGATGCAGACCAATTTCTCATCCTACGCAGTGAGGACTATTTCGCAGAGCCGGTAGAAACGCTCGATCAGGTGTGCGCATTCATTGGGGTGCGCAAGGTCAGCGACTTGCCGCGACCGGAAGCGTTTGATGTCCATCACAACCGAGGGGAGCCACGCGCCCCTCTCCCGCTAGCACTGCGCAAGCAGCTAGAAGCATACTTTGCTGGGCCGAATCGCGCCTTGGAGGATCTCCTTGGCCGCAAGATGGGATGGTAAGAGTACGCCACAGTTCAGCGACCGGAAACACGTCTCAGGAATGGAGGGAGCCGGAACTATGATCTCGTACAGCAGATCGTTGCCTGTTCGTCACGACGTTGATGTGTTTGTGGCCGGGGGAGGGCCGGCGGGCGTCGCTGCAGCTCTGGCAGCAGATCGCAGCGGTGCGAGCGTCTTCTTGGCGGAAGGGGCTTCCTGCTTTGGCGGGATGGGAACGTCCGGGCTAGTGCCGGCCTTTATGCAGTTCGCCGACGGGGAGCACTTTTTGGCAGAGGGGATCGGTCGCGAGATCTATGACCGTCTCTGGGAGGCCAAGGGGGCCGGCCCCGACGACCAGTACAACAATCCCATGGCCACCCTCAGCATCCGCGCTGAGGTGCTGAAACGGGTCTATGACGAGCTCATGGAAGCATCCGATGTCCAGTTCACCTTGATGACCCAGATGGTGGATGTCATCGCATCCGATGGCGTTGTCGATGCCGTGGTGTGCAGCGGCAAGAGTGGCCTCTATGCCGTGCGTGCCAAGGTGTATGTGGATGGCACCGGCGACGGCGACCTGGCAGCGTGGGCCGGCGCAGCCTTTGAAAAGGGCGACGACGAGGGCAAGATGATGGCAGGCACCCTTTGTAGCCTATGGGCGGGGGTGGACTGGGAGGCGGTCCGAGCGTCCAAACAGCGAGCGGAGGACGAATTGCCCCGCGCATTCGAGGACGGCATCTTCTCCGTCAAGGACCGTCACCTGCCGGGCATGTGGCGCGTGGGCCAGACGGTGGCCGGTGGCAACGTGGGACACACCTTCGGCGTCGACGGTACGGACGAACGGTCGCTGACCGAGGCGCTGATCTACGGCCGCAAGATCCTCACAGAGTACGAGCGCTTCTACCGTCGTTACATGGCCGGCTATGCCCGAATGGAACTGGCCGCCACCGGGGCCCTGCTGGGGATCCGCGAGACTCGGCGCATCGTCGGGGACTACCAGTTGAACCTCGAGGATTTCCGCAGACGGGCCGTCTTCCCGGACGAGATTGGGCGATACGCGTACCCCGTAGACATCCACGCTTCCGACCCGAGCGCAGAGACTCACGCCAAGTTCCTGGAGGCCTTTCAGTCGCAAAGGCTGGATCCAGGCGAGAGCTACGGTATCCCCTACCGCACACTGACGCCTCGGGGCCTATCAAACGTGCTTGTGGCGGGGAGATGCATCAGCACAGACCGCGCGCTTCAAGGCTCAGTGCGCGTCATGCCAGGCTGCTACATCACCGGCCAAGCCGCCGGAGTGGCTGCCACCATGGCCGCCAATACCGATGCCGATGTGCACGAGATCGCCGTTCCCGAGCTCCAGGGACAGCTCCGAGAGATGGGCGCCTATCTCCCCAACGCCTAGCGACCCGAACGTTGACGGCGGGGAGATGGCTCATCTCCCCGCCGTTCGCGTCCGGCCCGTCGTAGCGTCTAGTGGTACTCGGGCAACAGATCGCCGTGTGCCTTGATCAGATCATCGCAAAGCGCCACGATTTCATCGATCGTCAGTTCGGCGGCCGTGTGAGGATCAAGCATGGCCGCTTGGTAGATATAGTCGCGCCGCCGCGTTAGGGCCGCCTCGATGGTCACCTCTTGGACGTTGATGTTCGTCCTGTTCAGAGCTGCACATTGCGGCGGAAGATCCCCCACGTAGGTTGGCGTGACGCCAGAGCGATCCGCGACGCACATCACTTCGACGCAAGCGTCAGTGGGCAGATTGGTGATCAGCCCCTTGTTGAGCACATTGCCTCCAAAGGTAAAAGGCACGCCCGTGAGCGTCGCCTCGATGATGCGGGAAGCATACTCGTGGGTTCGCTTGTGCTCGATGGGCGTGTCCGCGAGCAACTCGTCGCGCATCTTGCCCCAGCCCTCGATCTGTGCGATACACCTGCGCGGGTACTCGTCCAGCGGGATGTGGAACCGCTCGATGAGCTCAGGATGCTCGGACTTGATAAACCACGGGACATACTCGGCGGTGTGCTCGCTGGACTCGGTCACATAGTGACCGAACCATTTCATCAGCTCAAAGCGCACGGCGTCCCGACGCTTGTATTCGGGGAGCTCGGCACGGCGCTTGATCTCTGGGTAGAGGTCTTTGCCATGCCGCGTGATCTCCAGGAGCCAGCCCTGGTGGTTGATGCCAGCAATCCGCCACTGCAGGTCATCCGTCGGGAGGTCCAGCTCGGCGCACAAATGAGGTGCACACCCCTGCACACTGTGGCAAAGCCCCACCGTTCGCACGTCTGTGGCCTTGAGAAGGGCCCCAGTGAGCATGGCCATGGGGTTGGCATAGCTCAGCAGCAGCGTGTCCGGCGCAACTTGCTGCATAATCCGAGCATAGTCCAGCATGACGGGTATGGTGCGCAATGCCCGAAAGATCCCGCCAATGCCCAGCGTATCGCCGATAGTCTGCCGCAGGCCGTACTTTTTCGGGATCTCAAAGTCCGTCACGGTAGCCGGCTCATAGCCACCCACCTGGATGGCGTTGATCACATAGTCAGCATCCCGTAGTGCCTCGTGAGCATCCTCAGCCAGGTACGCGTGGATGTCGGCTTCCGCTCCCATAGTACGGTTCACATTCCTGAGCATCGTCTCCGAGACGTGCAAACGATCGGGATCGATATCCACCAGGCTGATCTCTGCATCGCGCAAGGCCGGCACGTGAAGGCAGTCTCCTAGGACATTCTTGGCAAACACCGTGCTGCCCGCACCCAGAAAGCTTATCTTTGGCATATCTGCTCCTATCGATTCTTCTGCCTGACACTCTCGGCGGTGCCAGAATCCGATTAGGGGATAACGAGTTCCTCGTACGCGTAGGCCTTGATGGGCTCCTCAAGGAAGCTGAAAGTGTGGTCGGCGTCGTCGCGCTTCCACCGGCCCACCGGGTCCGTGCGCACGGGGATCCTCGCCAGGGGGATGCCCAAGAACGCCTCCAGCTTGGCCAGTGTCTCCTCTTGCCGCAAGACGAAATCCTCGAACCGCACCTCGATCCAGTGTGCTGGCTTGGGCGTTGCTTGCATCAGCTGGTACTGGTAGATGTAGGAGATGGCGCGACGCTCGCGGACATCATCGGTCTCGGGATAGTCGATGCCAAACACCCTCAGATCATCCGTCACGTGCGCACCGATGATGCTATCCCGAGGATCGCGCATCCAGTAGATGTACTTGGCGTCCGGGAACATGCGCTGGATCCAAGGTATGCAGAGCGTCGTCTCGGGGATCTTCCATCCCCGGCAAAGCGCGTCGCTGGATAGGACGCTCTGCAGGTAGGTGGTAATCAGCTCGATGAACTCGGGCGATGGCTCCGAGGCCAAGACGCGACTCCAATCCCACGAGAGGTCGCCCTTCCACGTCACATAGCGGCCGAACACCCTGCAAGCTTCGTACATCCGGTCGGGCGGTAGCAAGTCTCCGGAGACATTCTGCGGCGCCCCCATGGACACCCCCGAAGCCGTCAGCGTGTGTGACATTGCCCGCGTGCCACCGTGCCCTCGTCCCACAACCGTGATGAGTGACATGGACCCCTTTCTCGCCTTACTCGCTGATAACCTCGGCGTGCGCCAGTCCGTCGAGGATCACTTATAGGATCGCCTACGCCCTCCGTCAAGTGGACCGAACACCTGCCACAAAGGCGGTCGTAGTCTGCCAAGATGCCACCTGATCGCCGAGATGGACGAGACAGGCTTCTTGGATGACCTCAACATCCGCACGGGGCAGCCCTGCCGAGACCAACCGCTCTGCGTAGCTCGGCAAGCCCTGTTCAAGGGCAAACCAGGACGCTAGCTGCTGCCTTGTGAGCATCTGATCCCGGCGCCACGTCTCTGTCTGCATCCACACGTCAGCCAGCCCGGCGCTCTTGAAAACTCGGCCAAGGTCCTCGGCTTGCCAGTTTGCCTTGGGATTACGAGGATCATGGTACACGGCCTCCTCGGCAGCGCGCCAGCGGTCCAGAACATCCGGCGAGACAGCGCCCTCGGGAAGCAGCGCCGAGAGGCGTTGCGTGGCTGACGGCACAACTTCGGCCAGGCTCAGCACGCCCCCCTTGGCAAGCAGGCCCACTAGGCCATCTATGAGCCCCTGCTTGTCGGCCGACCCGCCGAGCACGTTGCGCCCAACGATCAGGTCAAATCGGACGGCACCGTGTCCCTCTGCTGTCAGCACCTCCTGCAAGGATGGCAACGTTGCCTCGACGATGATGGGGCGCTGCAGCGGATCCAGCGGCTCTGCCAGCTGCGCCATGGCCTCGCCCGCTTGTGCGGTGGGCACCCGGCACCAGACGCCCCCCTCCGGAACACGACGCAGGGCCTCCCACGTCAGTAATCCGCTATCGCCAGATAGATCGAGGACGAGGTCATGGCGCGCGAGGTCCCGCGCACTCAGAACGCGATCGCGGACGGCCTCGAGCGTCTCCCCGACGTTACCGACGGTGCGCTGCAGCCAGCGATCACGCACGCGGTCGCCAGGGCTGAACGTTAGAATCTCTGACGGATGCCCCTCGACATCGAGCATCGCCGCAAGCTGGGCCTCTCGACGCCGCAGGACGCGCTCGCGAACCTGCGCCTCGTAGCCCTGGTCGCTAGGCTCGTAGAATAGCTTGCCCTGAAGGTGATCCGGCAGGTACTGCTGCGCGACCCAGTGGTCTCGGTAGGCGTGCGGGTACAGATAGCCTTCACCATGCCCGAAGCCTTCCTTGTCGCGACTGGCGTCCTTCAGATGGATGGGCACATCGCCCTCAGCTTCGCGCTCCACCGCGTCTAGCGCGTCGAAAAAGCCCATGGCGCTATTGGATTTGGCCGCTGTCGCCAGATAGAGCGCCGCGTGCGCCAGATGGAACCGTCCCTCGGGCAATCCTACGCGGTCAAACGCTTCCGCGTCAGCCACGACCACGCGAATGGCGTCAGGATCTGCCAGACCCACGTCCTCACACGCCGCGATGAGCATCCGCCGGAAGATGAATCGCGGATCCTCGCCGGCGTACACCATCTTTGCCAGCCAGTAGAGCGCGGCATCGGGGTCTGAGCCACGCAGCGACTT
>CAYOBT010000007.1:11882-19323 GCA_964402205.1 uncultured Anaerolineales bacterium | reverse complement strand
GGCATCCCGCTGGACCTTGTTTCTACAGGCATCTATGCCAACGTGGACATGCTAGCCGAGGTCGGCGTGGACGTTGCCACCGACATCGACCCCGAGCTGGGCTCGCCCGTGAGCTGGGCCGAGTGGATGAATTGGCATCAGGCACTGCAGGATGCCGGCTATATCCCTGCCAGCCCTGGCCCCGGTGTCAGCGATCAGTGGTGGATCTGGGGCGTCCTTGCTGACCAGTTCTGCCGAAGCTGGCTGGATTTCATGGATGTGCTCAACTACCATGAGGATCGTGACCTGATCTACCAGGAGGAGATTATCAGCCAGGAGGAGGTCAACCACTGGTTCTGGTGCCATGATTGGAACCCGTTCGACCAGCCTGAGGTCGTTGACATGTTCCGCGTCGTCGGCGACTGGTCCCAGTACTTTGTTGAGGGCTGGACTGCCGTGGACATGAACGTCCAGTATGAGTACTGGGCCACGGGCCAGCTTTGCATGGTGTGGGACGGGTCCTGGCGCGTGGGACAGTTGCAGCAGGATGACAGGCGCGACTTTGAGTTCACCTCGTTCTGGTTGCCGCCCGTCACGCAAGAGACCTCCGAGTTTGTGCCCGAGCCACCGTTCCTGCCCATCGGCGTGGGCGGCTATGGCTCCATCACCTACGGCCTCAACCACAAGGTCGTGGAAAAGGGATGCGTGGACGAGTGTGTGGATTTCCTCATGTGGATCACCACGCCCGAGCACAACGAGATGATCGTCAACGAGGTACCCTCGTTCATCCCCGCCAACAAGAAGGCCAAGGCGCTGCCCGAGGTCGAGAACATGTTTGTCGGCGAGACCCGCCTGATCGCAGGCGTCGGCCACCAGATCAATAACCCGTTCAGCTACTTTGGCCACCAGGAGCTCAAGTATGGCGACATCATCCGCCGTGAGATCGAGCTCTTTGGTCTAGGTGAGCAGAGCCTAGAGGACACCATGGACAACATGGCAACCGCCTCTGAAGACACCGCCTCGGACCTGCTACGGCGAACCGCTGTGCAGTACGACGAGGCCGGCAACTGGGATCTCACCCAGTGGGACTGCGAGCCTGCCCTATAGGCTCGTCAGCACCCGAACGCGGAAGGAGCCCTTTGTGGGCTCCTTCCGCTTGTGAGACAAAGCACAAATTCACCTTTGACACACTGACCCCTGGTAGGCTATAATGGCGCGTGTCCTCCAGTGGCGGCTAAGGGGCCCGAGCCGCGTCTCCACGGGAGGATAGGCCAGGCAGGCAATCCCCTCAACGTCTGAGAGGAGCTCGCGGCGCCCGTGATGATGCAGGGTCGACCGACACCCGGCAGCGGCAGGGATTCACTCGCAACACGCGAGTGAGATGTACCCTGCCGTGCCTGTTTCTGCGTAGCATCACGCGCGGGACCCAGCCCAAGGGGAGCGCCAGGCAAGCCAATGCAGTGGGGTTGACGGAGCCGATGCAGAGACGCAAGGAGCAAGGGCTATGTCGGTTTTGAAGCGGTTGTGGCACGCAAAGCACCTCTATCTCTTCTTAATCCCAACGTTCGCTTTGTTGCTGGTGTTTAGTTACTACCCACCAGTCTTTGCCATCTACAATTCATTCTTCCAATGGGACGGCTTTAACGACCGCGTCTTTATCGGGCTGCAAAACTTCCGTGAGATGTTCACGGACAAGGTCTTTCTGGCTTCATGGGAAAACTTGTTCATCTTGCTCGGCTTCCGGCTCGTGATCGGGATCTCCGTTCCCCTCGTCGTAGCCGAGCTCATCTTTAACGTGGCCCAAGACCGTTGGCGCTATCTCTACCGCCTGTTCTTCATCATCCCCATGGTCGTGCCAGGCTTGGTGGGCACGCTCCTTTGGCGATTCATCCTTGACCCTAACGTGGGCATCATGAACATGCTCTTCGAAGCCATCGGCGGCGAAGAGTGGCGTCAGCCCTGGTTGGGTAGCCCGCGCACGGTGCTCCAATCGTTCATGATCATGGGCTTCCCATGGGTGAGCGGCGTGAACGTCCTCATCTATCTGGCAGGCCTTCAAAGCATCCCGCAGGAGATCTTTGACGCGAGCCGGATCGACGGTGCCGAGGGCGTTAGCCGCTTCTTCCGAATCGATCTGCCGCTCGTCATGGGCCAGGTGAAGCTGCTGCTGATCCTCGGCGTCATCGGTGGACTACAGGCCTATCAGGCGCAGCTAATCCTCACCAATGGCGGCCCCGGCTATTCGAGCATGATGCCAGGATTGGTCATGTATCAGGAGGCATTCTCCTACAACCGTATTGGCTATGCGAACGCCATCGGGCTCTTTACCTTCCTCCTGATCCTGGGCGCAACGTACATCAACATGCGCTACGTCAAGTCAGCCAGCGACATCACTGGCTAGGATCGACAGGCGAAACCGGTACATAACCCGATCGGGAGAGACTAGATAATGGAACACATTCAGACACAAACCACCTGGTGGGCTCAGTTCAAGAAGCGTCAGCCGGCTCTGCACATCGTGCTCTGGATCCTGGTCATTCTGACCTTCTATCCGTTCGTTGCCATGCTCTTTATGAGCGTAAAGGACAACCCGCAATTCATCCATGCGCGGTGGGTGCCCACGTTGCCCATGCACTTTGAGAACTATGGCTACGCGTGGACGGCCGTTGGGCGCTATATGTGGAACTCGATCCTCACCAGCGGCGTGACCGCCGTGGGCGTTGTCACGTTCTGCTCGCTTAGCGCCTATGTGTTCGCTCGCTTCGAGTTCCCTGGCAAGGGGTTTCTCTACCTCGTGATCATCGCACTGATGATGATTCCAGGCGTGCTCACCCTCGTGCCATCGTTCATCCTAGTCCGTGACCTGAAGCTGCTGGACAGCTACTGGGTACTCATCTTGCCGTGGGTTGCGGGAGGCCAACCCTTTGGTATCCTGTTGCTTCGAACCTTCTTCGAGGGGCTTCCCGGCGAGCTGTTCGAGTCGGCGCGACTCGACGGCGCCAACGAGTTTGGCGTCCTGCGCAAGATCGTGCTGCCCCTCTCGGCACCGATCCTGGGTACGCTGGCCATCATGAACGTCACCAGCACATGGAACGCTGTCATCTGGCCCTCGGTGACCATCTCCAGCGACAAGTACAAGACGATCGTCTTCGGTCTCTGGGGCTTCCAGGGCCAGTACTACACGAGCTGGGGTCCGCTGAACGCAGCGTATACCATCAGCGCGATCCCGCTTCTGATCATGTTTGCGTTCACGAGCCGATTGTTCATCCAGGGTCTGACGTCAGGCGCCCTCAAAGTCTAGCGTACGCTCGCGAACGCCTCTGCCCTGGCCACGAGTGCACGATGTGTCGGGCAGAGGCGTTCTTGCGCTCACATCTCAGCTATGACGGAAAGAGTTTATGAAGAGAATCTCGACGGCAATTAGTAGGTTCTTTGGTGTTTTGTGGTTTGCCTTCCGCAGGCTGCGGAGCGCCCCCGAGCTCACCATTGGCATGCTCGTAGGGCTCGTCACAGTGGTAACCCTCTCGGCGTCCATACCCATGTACGTGGAGGCAGCCAACAACCGCATTCTGCGCGAGGAGCTTGGTTCTCTTGAACGCCGGAACCGGCCCGCGTTCTCCTTCATGTACCTCTACAGCCGGCTGCCTGGCCGAGAGGTTCGCTGGGAGGACATCGCCGCTGCCGACCAGTACCTAGCCACCACTGCTCCCGGAACCATGGGCCTCCCGCTCATGCAGTCGACGCTCTATGTCCACTCCGATCTGTTCTCCTTGTTCCCGCAGGGCACGGACCTCTACGGCGGAGATGCCGGTCGACGCGCCATCACACGCCTCCAGACCGGCTTTGTGCGCGATATTGAGAATCACATCACCATCGTTGAGGGATCTCTGCCTGGACCCGCAGCTCCCGGCGAGCCACTCCCCGTCATCATGACGCAGGACAAGGCCAACGAGCTGGGCGTCCAAGTCGGCGACGAGTTCATCATCTACCGCCGCGAGGAGCGCACCGAGCTTGTTGAAGCCAAGCGTTTCGAAGACGAGATTCGCCTCGCGGGTATCTGGGTAGCGACCGATCCGGAGGAGCTCTATTGGTTCCTGCAACCCAGCAGCTTTGACAACGTGCTGCTCATGCAAGAAGCTACCTATCTCGGTCGCCTCGTCGTCACCGAACAGCCCTACAGCCTTACCTATGCGGGCTGGCACCAGATCTACGATGGCGGAAGCGTGGAGGCGAGCAACGTCCGCCGCGTCATCGGTGCCATTGGGCGAATCCGCGCGCAGATATCCATCTTGCTCCCGGACGTCAACTTTCCGATCTCGCCCGTTTGGGCCTTGGAGCGCTACCAACGTTCCGTGGGCCTCCAAACCAAGATCCTGCTGACCTTCAGCATTCCGATCATTCTCCTATCGCTGGGATATGTCATCTTTGTGTCGACGCTCTCTGTAACCCAGCAAAGGCTCGAGATCGCACTCCTTAAGAGCCGTGGCTCTAGCACGCCCCAGGTACTCCAGCTCTATTTCACACAGAGCCTGGTGCTCGGTGCCATCAGCCTGGCCGCAGGCATCGTCCTGGGCAGGTTCATGGCCCAGCTCATCGGGCAGACGCAGGGATTCCTACGGTTCGCACGCACGGATCCGCTGGTAGTCCGCACGACGACTACCAGCCTCCAGCTTGGGATACTTGCCATCGTCATTGGCACCGTGTCGTGCCTGTTGCCGGCCTTCAAGTGGGCCCGCCTCACCATTGTTACCTTCAAGCGATTCCTAGCACGAGCGATGGAGCAGCCTTGGTGGCAGCGCTATTTTCTTGATATCATCCTCTTTGGGGCTTCGCTCTATGGCCTCTACATGCTCAGACAAGAAGGCGCGCTCACCTTCCTCCTGGGCGGGCAAGGCGATCCGCTCCAAAACCCGCTCCTGCTTCTCGCCCCGACCATGTTTGTGATCTCAATCGGGCTTCTCTTTATCCGGGTGTTCCCCCTAGTGATGGACCTGCTGCACTGGCTCAGCCGGCTGCTGCCGGGCACCGTGCCGCTGATCTCCTTTGGGCGCCTCGCTCGCTCTGCCAACTATTACGGGGTGCTCTTGCTGCTGGTCATCACCGTGGGACTATCTGTCTTTACGGCTTCCCTTGCCAAGACCCTGGACACGAACGTGAGGGAGCGTGCCCTGTATGAGGTCGGAGCCGACGTGGCCGTTGACGAGGCCGCATGGATCCAGACGAGCGGCGGCGTCGGGGGGCTCTTTGGCGGCGAAGAGGCCGAAACAGAAGGCGAGGAAGGCGCCGAAGAAGAAGTCACCCAGCTCTACATCATGCCCTCTAGCGAGGCCGAGACCGTGCCTGGCGTGAGAAGCGCCAGCCGTGTCGTCAGCTTTGGCATCCGCGCCGATACGGGCGACCGCGGTACGGTGATCGGCGTCGAACGGGCGACCCTTCCATCGGTGGCCTTTTTCCGCGACGACTTTGCCTACCGATCGCTCGGCGCCCTCATGAATGAGCTCGCCTACGGTCAGCGCGCCTGCCTAGTCAACCGCGCGTTCCTTGCGGCCAAGGGACTCAATGTGGGCGATGCACTCAACGTGCGCATCAACAACGCAGAGGGTACACGGCTGGAGCTTACCGTCGCGGGAACCATCGAGATGTTCCCCACCGTCTATCCGCCAGAGCTTGCGGTCGGTCCGCAGCTCCTGGTCATCGCCAACATCCCCTACCTGGAGATGCAGCTAGGCTACCCAGTCACGGGCCAGCTCTGGCTGGACGTCGAGCGCGAGATCCCCACAGACGAGCTCCAGGACGGGCTCCAAGAGGCAGGCTTCCGCGTCCACAGCATCACGAACGCCTTGGAACAGATCAGCAAGGAGCAAGGACGCCTCGAGCGCGTCGGGCTCTTTGGATTCCTCTCCATTGGCTTTATGATCATCTCGTTCCTCAGCATGCTGGGGTTGATGCTGTACGCGTTCCTCTCGCTGCGGCAGTGGACGATCCAGTTCGGCGTGCTCAGAGCTATCGGGCTGACACAGACACAGCTCTGGCTCCTGGTCATCCTGGAGCAAACGATCATCGTCTCGTTGGGCCTCCTGGCTGGCGCGGCGGTGGGTATCTGGATGAGCCATCTCTTCCTGCCATTCTTGCAGGTCAGCTACGCGGAGACGCTCCCACTGCCTCCACTGATCGTCCAGATCGCCTGGGAAGGCGTGTGGCGCGTCTGGGGTATCGTTGGCACGGCGCTTGCCATGGTCATCTTGGGCATGATCCGCCCGCTACACAGCATCAAGATGTTCGAGGCCATCAAGCTGGGCGAGGCGCAGTCTCTCTAGAGATACGCGGGCGCCGCAGCAAAGCGGGGGCTTGGGCAATGTGCCCAAGCCCCCGCTTTGTCTTTCCCCACTACCGATCTCAGACCGCCACGCCTGCTAGACCAGACGCTCTCGAATCTTGGCGCTGACATTGTCCAGCGTCATGACCACCGCGACGATCAAGATCACGGCCACGCTAACCTGTCGCCATTGGGCCAAGTTCTGGAACTGGAACAGCATCTGGCCGATCCCGCCGCCACCCACCAGGCCGATGATCGTGCTCATACGCACGTTGATATCCCACCGATAGATGGTGAACGAGATGAAAGGCGGGATAATCTGCGGCACCACCGCATACGCCACCGTCTGCAGCTCTGTAGCACCGCTGGCACGAACGGCCTCCAGTGGTCCAGGATCGATGCTCTCGATCTGCTCCGAGTAGAGCTTGCCCAGAGCGGCGACCGAGTGCACCATCAGCGCCACCATGCCTGGGAACGGCCCCAACCGGAACCAAGTCACAAAGATAAGCGCCCACACGAAAGGTTCGATCGAGCGCGTAGCGTTCAGGACAAAGCGGACGACGCCGTACACGACCTTGCCGATCGCAAACTGCTCCTCGGCCGAGCGGCTCACGGCATAGAAAGCGCCCGCTACCGCACCCACCCCCAACACCACCAAATGCCAAGGTCCGTACTCACGCTGAAACACGCTCCATGACGCCCCAAACAGCACCATGCTCACCAACGAAGCAAGCATCCACGCACCCAAACCGCCCAAACCCAATCCAAAAAGCGCCAGTAGCGCTTTGCTCGTCAGCCCCTCCGGATGCGGCTCGGCCAGGCGCGCGATTCGCGAGCCCACCAGACCGCCCACAAACAGACCCGCCAGGATCAGCACTGGCGACACAAGGCCTCGGATAAGCTCGACATCCAGCACCTGACTGGTGGCCTCTCCCAGAAGCGACGACACCAGCCACCAGCCCGCCAGCGCACCGGCCGCCCCCAACACAAAGCTCCCCAGCGAACGTCCCCAACGTGCGGTCAGCCGATACATGATGTTCCGCGCCGCCGCAAAGCTCACCAACGCCGCCAGCGGCACCGAGATCACCGTAGACATGAGCGCCAGGAAGATCGTGATAAGCCAACCTTGCAGATAAGAGACGATCG
>CAYOBT010000007.1:0-11872 GCA_964402205.1 uncultured Anaerolineales bacterium | reverse complement strand
GCGCCAGGAAGATCGTCTCGATCATCTTCTCGACGAGGGTGCCGATCACAGGCCAGTATGGACGAAGAAGCCGGTCGGTCATGTTCTGCATGCGATCGGCCCGGGTGAACACATAGTAGAGGTTGATCTCGGTGATCTGCCACCCGAGCACAAAAGTCAGGAGCCCGATGATGAGGCCGGTGACGCCTACTTGAGTCTCGTACCACGCTGCCCGCTTCTGGGACGCACGCTCCTCAAGCGACTCGGTCGCCGCCTCGACGACCACGCGCTCGCCGATGCTCGTGCCACCACGCTCCAACAAGAAGCCTATCAGAACTCCAAGGGGCACCGAGATGAGGTAGATCCACGCCGAAACACCGGCATTCTCAAGCGCTTCGCGGAAATAGTAGAGCCCACCGGCCACAGCATAGGTCCAGATGAACCAATCCAGCAGAAACGCCCGCAAACGCAGTCGAGCCATGTCGTTTCGCGTAGCCATGCAGCCCCCTAGCGCTAGTCGACGCCCACTTCCTCAGCCTCTTGGCCATAGATCTCGCGGAACCGATCGCGGTCGATCTCCTCAGGCTGGCCATCAAAGATGAGCCGGCCAGCCTTGAGGGCAACGATCCGCGTTGCATAGCGGCGCGCCAAGTCGAGAAAGTGGAGGTTGCACACAATGGTGATCCCGTCGTCTCGGTTGACCTCCTCCAGGTGCCGCAGAACCGAGTGAGACGTGGCGGGATCCAGCGCCGAGACCGGCTCATCGGCTAGGATGAGCTCTGGCTCTTGCATGAGCGCCCGCGCGATGCCCACCCGCTGCTGTTGCCCTCCCGACAGCTCGTCAGCCCGCGCGTACGCCTTCTCGGCGATGCCAACGCGCTTCAGATTCCGCATGGCCATGGCGACGTCGTCCTGGCTGAATCGATGCAACAGGCTCGCCCAATTGCTGACATAGCCAAGGCGCCCAGTGAGCACGTTCGTCAGCACGGAAGACCGCGTCACCAGGTTGAAATGCTGGAAGACCATGCCAATCTTGCGACGCATGCGGCGAAGCTCTTCGGGGGGAGCAGCTGTCAGGTCATAGCCGTCATAGGAGACGCGTCCGCTTGTGGGTTCAACGAGACGGTTGATGCAACGCATCAGCGTGGATTTCCCCGAGCCGCTGAGCCCGATGACCACCAGGAACTCGCCGTCGTGAACGTCGAGCGTCACGTCATCCAGCGCGAGTACACCGCCCTCGTACACTTTGGTGAGATGCCTGATCTCGAGCACTGTACCTCCCAGCCTCTCGGAGGCGCACGCCGATCCAAAGAGCCACAGGGCAGGGAGGCCCCTGCCCTGTGCTCACAAGACCCCAATCCTATTCGAGGATGTCCTCTTCGGCTAGGCCCAACCCCGTGATCATATCACGGATCGGGTCAAACTGCGCGTCGTCAACAGGCGTGAACCCGGTGATGTCATAGAACTTGTCGTTGGCCAACACCGCCTGGCCTTCCTCCGTCTGGGCGTAGGCCAGCAGAGCATCCACGACCTTCTCGCGCACGTCTTCGGGAAAGTCCTTGGAGAAACTCACCGTGTCATTCGGGATAGGATCAGAGATGGCGAGGATAGCCACCTTCTCGCAAACATCGGGATAGGTATCCAGCATGGCCGCCCGCGCGTCGCGGATACGCTGCCCGCCCTTGTACGCCCGAAGATTTCCTTCGACCTCCTCGTAGGTGAACTCGCCCTCTGGCTCCGGCGAATCGCCGATATCCCAGTCGCCGGCGTCGCCCGGCGCAGAAAAGTAGGCCGTGCCAAAGTCTGCCTGGCCCTCGTATACCGCGGCCACAGCTTGCGGGTGACCGCCAGCCTCAAATTCCTCGCTCGGCTCGATGCCTTGCTTTGCAAAGTAGGAAGCAGGCACCAGATAGCCAGATGTGGATGTCGTGCTGGGATAGGCCCAGCTCTTGCCGTCAAGATCCTCCAGGCTCGTGATGCCACTGTCACGCTGGACCACGTACTCGGCCCAGTAGTAGCCCCAGCCGTAACGCTCGGTCGCCAGAGCGACCTCCATGCCATACCGATCGTGAGCCAGGACGTATCCCATTGCCGGGATGAACGCCATGGCATCGCCCTCGGCGGCGCCCATTTCCTCCACCACTGCGGCATAGGTCGTCGGTACGCGGACCTCGAACTTGAGCCCAGTCTGCTCTTCGATCCAGTCGGTCATCGCCTCGCCGCTCTCCACGATGACGGAGACCTCCACTGAGGGCACAAAGTAGAGCTTGATGGGATTGTCTTCGCTGCCAAGTGGTGCCGTCTTGGGCTTGCAGCCGCTGGCACTCACGACAGCCACGATCAACACAAGAACGAGCAAGATTCCGAGAGCTCTGCGCTTCATGGACTCCTATCCTCCTGATCGCACTCTGCGATGAGAACCCGACGTCGGCGACAGCAGCTTGCTCGGCTGCGGCAAGCCTCCTTCCTCCCGCCGGCCCTATCGTCATCCTACGCGAACATCAAACCTATCTTACGCTGAAGCATACACCGATGCAAGGGCACCTAGGGCGTCGACGCACGCACCGGTCAGTGAGCGGAGCCAGCTTCTGGGGCTGAGCCTTCGATAGTCTGCTCATACAGATCCATAGTCTCTCGAGCGGTGCGTTTCCAACTGAAAAGCGCCGCACGACGGAGCCCTGACTGCACCATCTCCTGACGAAGAGACGCATCGGCCAGGACCCTACGAAGGCAGCGAGTCATCGCCCGCGTATCTGCCGGGGGAAAATAGGCGGCTGCATCGCCTCCAACCTCTGGCAAGCTGGCCACCTCGCTGGCACAGACCGGCGATCCACAAGCCATGGCCTCCAGAACAGGCAGCCCGAATCCTTCATAGAGAGATGGCACCGCAGTCACCGAGGCCCCCGCATACACGGAGGGAAGGTCTTCCTCGGGCACGAAACCGGGCAGGATCACCCTATCACGCCAGGCACAACGCTCCAGCGCCTCGAAAAAGGCCTCGTAGAGCCAGCCCTTGGCGCCCACAATGACCAGTCCATCGATCAAGCGCTCGCTCAGCAACGGCCCCACTGACTCGAGCAAGCGGCCCAGGTTCTTGCGCGGCTCGATAGTTCCTACCGTGAGGACGTAACGATCCGGAAGCCCCAGCTTCTCGCGGACGGCCGCTACTCGATCGGGGTCTTGAGGCCCAAACCCAGGCGCCGCCGCCTCGGGTATGACGGTGATCTTGGCCTCAGGCACGCCATAGTAAGTCACTAGATCGCGCTTGGTAGATTCAGATACAGCGATGATAGCCGTCGCTCGACGGCAAAAGAGTGGCATCGTGACCCGGAGAAACCAGTAGTTCAGGGGCTTGTGGTACTCGGGGTAGCGCTCAAAGACGAGATCATGCACGGTGAGCACCGTCGGGATGCCCCCAAGGGGCGGCAGAAGATGCTCCGTCGCATGGAACAACTGGGCGTCCGGCAGCAACTCGTCCATCCAGAAACGCGATAGCTGCCGCAGCCAGACGGAGGCACGCCAGGGCTTGTAGCCGGCCTTGACGCTAACACGCGCCAGACCTTCCCAGGAAGGCGGCACCTTGGCCACGCTTCCGCCATTGTGGAATAGCGCCAAACGATCCCCCAGCAAGGGACCAAGCCCATCCACCAAGCACTCTGTGTAGCGCTTTAGCCCCGCTTTCTGATGAACCGCGCTGCTGACGTCCACATAGATGGCCATCCTGCCTCCCGCCTGCGATTATAGGCACCGCGTCAAGCCCTCGCCAACCCGCGAGCGCTTGCTACTCAATAGCCAGCGCCCTAGAATGTCGCCACTAGATGGGAGAGAGCGATGCAGATCGTCGATCTTCTCAGACGCACAACCCTCTTTGATCAGGTCTCCGCAGAACGCCTGAACCGCGTGGCCGAGCGTTGTGTCGCGCAGGACGCCCAGGCCGGGACCATCATCACGCGACAGGGCGATCTGGGAAGTGCGTTCGTGGTCATTGAGAGCGGCGAGGCCATAGCCCATCGCATTGATAATGAGGGAAAACAACGCCCCGTCGGGATGCTCAGTCCTGGCGACGCCTACGGGACTGCCTCACTCTTTCTTGGCGAGCCACGTGATGTGACCATCAAGGCCACGTCACCCATGCGCGTGTGGATTCTAGAGCGCCAGGCCCTGGAAGCCCTGCTCGACGAGGAACCATCACTGTGGGATGAGCTATCCCTCCCAGAGAGCCTCGTCCAGCAGCTTGACGCGTCGCGACAGGAATGGCTCGAAGCGGGGGAGATCGTCGTCGCCATCACAAGGCGTCACTGGCTAGTGTTGCTACAAGGCTGTCTCTTCCCCACGTTGGCGCTGCTTGCCTATGCGGCGCTCCTTATCCTTGTACAGCGTCAGGGCGGCACCATCGCGCCATGGGGCCTGTTCGTCGTGCCAGCCTTGCTACTGTACATCGTCAGCATCGCATGGGTATACGTGGACTGGCGCAATGACTATCTCGCCGTCACAAACCGGCGCGTGACTCACCAGGAGCGCATCGCGCTTCTCTACGAGTCACGGGACGAGATCATCCTCGATCGCATCCAGAACCTTCAGGTAAGCCGTGGGTTCTGGGGCAGCACCTTTGGGTTCGGCGACGTCACGCTGCAGACGGCCGCCCATAGCGGGCATCTCAGGTTCACCGCCGCGCCCCAGCCCGAAGCACTACGGGACCTGATCTTTGAAGAACAGTCACGTTTCCTGGCCGCCCGACGTGCCGCTGAGCGTCGCCTCATCAAGCGAAGCCTGGCTGCCAAGCTGACGCCCGAGGCGATGCCCCCCGAGGAGGAGGTGTTGGTCCCGGAGAGAGCACTCGGCGAGGCAGAGGAGCCACCAGAGACCGCGGCCAAAGGGCTATTGCACCACTGGATAGCACGCCTTCTAGGCCCGGGCCTGACGCCCCAAACCATCGCAGCAGAGGACGCAGCGATCTGGCGAAAGCACTGGCTCGCCGCTGTGGGCGGCACCTTTGCTCCAGGGCTCATGCTGATGGCCCTGATCGCCTTGACCGCCACTTCTTTTGGCAAGCATCTCTATCCCACGCCTGTCACCGGCGAACTCCGCGTCACCATCGCCATTCTCTATGTCTCGCTGCTATTGTGGCTGGCCTGGAAACTTCTAGACTGGGCAAATGATGTCTATGTCGTGACCTCGGATAGGATCATCCACATCGAGCGACGCCCCTTGCTCTTCTCAGAGGAACGACGAGAGGCCAGCCTCAGCATGATCCAACATGTCTCCTTGCGCATCCCACACATGCTCGCCAACCTGTTGAACTATGGCGACGTCCTCGTAGAGACGGCCGGCCCCGGCGAGTTTGCGTTTCGACGCGTAGCCCGCCCCCGCGAGGTCCAGCGAGAGATCTTTCGGCGGATCGAGGCCCACCGAGAGGAGCAACGGCAGCGCGACGCGGCACGTCAACGTGCCGAGCTCACCGAGTGGTTCGACGTCTTCCAGGAGATGCACGGCCAGACCGATCCAGAGAGTCCGGCTGGCGACACGCAGGCCACATCGCGCGAGCAGATTTGACAGCGCCGCTAGCCCGGCCTATGCTCCATGTTGGCTTGCGCGCGGGCATCGATGTTCTACGTAGCTGTACACCCCCGGCGCGGGCTGATCCGGGATGCGGTCTCTGCCATGGCATTGGTTCGCAGACTGGCACATCATCGCAGACGTCCCAACCTCATTGCTGCAGACACCATAGCATCCGGTGTGCGAATCCGCCTGCGCGCTCGGGCGTGTTTCTGCTTTCGATGCCTCAACCTTGTAGTATCGTGAGCGGCAGCATGCGAGACACAATGCAGCCAACACCATAGTTCGCAAGCCCGGCAGCGGAAACCGCCTCATCGTAACCTGACAATCGAACTCGGCGGGACACGCAAGGCCAACGTTCCGGATAGGCGGCAGCTCAGAACCAATAGGTTCTGGACTGCCGCCAGACTCTACCACCAGGCTAGATCCGTCGCCGAGGAGCGAGCAGACGCCGGCCGTTCTCATATAGGATCGCGCGGCGAGCCGCGTCGTCCACGTGTGCCATCACCACGCACCCGACGGCATAGTACGGATCGAACCACGGTAGGTCGTAGCCCAAGACGATCTTGTGAGCCCCGACGGTCTCTACCATCTCCTCGACCAACCCACCTACGGCATAGGCCGCCGTGAGCTCCAAATACACATTGTCGTGCTCAGCGGCAACGCGGAAGCAAGCATCAAACTCGCCATAGCCAGCGTGCCCCGCCAAGAAGGTCACCTCTGGATAGCGACGCGCCACCTCTGCCAAATGGCTGGGGCTATCATAGCTCGAGTGCCCCCACGTATGCGTCAGCACGAGCAGCTCGCGCTCGGCCGCAAAGTCGAGCGCTGGCGCGTACGCTTCGCCCGTCAGCGGATACTCGTGCATGCTCGGGTGAAATTTGAGGCCCACAAACGTAGGCCTGTCTTCCAACAGTGACAGCTCACGTGCACCTTCGCCTGGATAGTTGGGGTTGAAGACGCTGTAACCGTACCAGTGCCCCGCGTAGCGTTCCGTCACCTCGGCCATCTCGGCGTTGCCTAGCACCATGTCCACTAGCGCCAGATGCCCGCTTGAGACCATCGCCTCCACGCCGCATCGCTCTGCTGTAGCCATCATCTGTTCGGCCGTATGCCTAGGCATGTAGATGCCGCGGAACGGCCCATAGTGCGCGTGCATGTCCACTACTGGGCAGTCCTCGCATCGTCCCGTCCTCAGAAAAGCTTGGGCAATCTTGGATGAGTTCACAGCTCCGCCTCCTCCAGCAGACGTTTGAGATTGCCGCCAGCAATGCGCCGCCGTGCCGCATCGTCGATCTCGGCCCGTGCTAGCATCAGCCGAGGCCCGCCCATGGACCACCGCGGGTAGCCGCTCCCGTTCAGAAGGCGGTCAGGCCCATAGCGTTGGACGAGCTCTGCCAATCCGCCGGACAGCTCGTAGCGCGAGATGCCCAGATGGAGATGCTCGTAGGCATCCATGAGCGGACGAAAGTAGCGGTCCTCTCCCCACGGCCCGTGGCCTATGGTGACCAGTACGAGCCTGGGATAGTCCGCTAGCAGCTCTCCGATGGGGGCCCATCCGTCACTACATGGCATCAGCACGGGGATCCGCCGCTCGGACACCTCGTCGAGCAGTGAGCCCATCGTCACCCGATTGGGGCTGTAGCGGTGTTGGCCGGGAAAGGCCCACAGCGCCCGGACGTCATGCTCCTTCAGCGCTGAAAAGAACGCGTCGCCCGTCGGCAGCTCAGCCGTTGAAGGGGGCAGCAATGCCCAAGTCCCATGGAGCCGAGGGCTGGCAGACGCCACCTCACAGGCGAGAGGATTGCCTTGGATGGGCGCCCCATACTGCATGACCACGTGGTAGACGAGCGCCTCTTGCACGCCCGCCGAATCCATCTCGCGCAGCAACGCGTCCGCATCAGGGCAGGCCACCCTTACACCAGAAGGTGGCAGCCCCACCATGACGTTACAATCCCAGTACGCGATGTCATCTACTGGGTCCCTCGTACGCATCTACCGCCTCCCTACCTCTCGCCTACACGATGCGGCCAGTATACGCGCCACGAGCCCCTCACCCAACCGCCTGCTCTCGCTTCCTCACACTCGACAGTAGCCATCGGCTGGACTATGATAGGCCCGGTCCTCGTTCGCGGACCTCCGCTGCATTGCGTAGCGGCCAGACATCATAGGAGGCCCATTCATGTCGCATCCCTTCCCCAACGTGCCTCTGGACAAAGCTCGGCCCAACGCCCAACGCTTCGTGGACGTCGTCATGGGACGGGCCACCTCCGACCGCCCACCGATGATCGAGTACCTCATCGACATCACGTTGCTCGAGCCTATCACCGAGGACTTGATGGGGCGTACCTGGGTCACTCCGAAGCCTGGCGACCGCGAGAGCATGGAGCGCTATCTCGATAACCTGATCGCGGTGTGGAAGGGCCTGGGGTACGACATCATCCGTCACGAAGAATCGTTGCCCTTCCTCGAGACAGAGATCGTCGGCATCGACCAGACTTCCACCCAAGGCACGCGCGTTTGGCGTGATCTGCACAAAGGCGCCATCGCTTCGTGGGAGGACTTTGACAAGTACCCTTGGCCAGAGGTTACCGAGGCAACGCTAGCCAACTATGCCTATTTGAACGACCACCTACCCGAGGGCATGGGCCTCGTCTGCTGCCACGCAGGAGGTCCCTACGAGCACCTGGCCGCTATCTTTTCTTACGAGGGACTCTGTCTGTCCCTCTACGATCAGCCCGATCTGGTCGAGGCCGTGGCCCAACGCATCGGCGAGCTCATGTACCAGGTATACGAGCAGTTGGCAGAACTGGATAGCGTCGTCGCCATCTTTCCTGGCGATGACATGGGCTTTCGCACCAGCACGCTCCTGCCGCCGGACGCGCTCCGCCGCTACACGCTTCCCTGGCACAAACGCTTTGCTGCTCTGGCGCACGAGCACGAGTTGCCCTACTTTCTCCACTCCTGCGGCAACGTCCTGGCCATCATGGATGACCTCATCGATGACATCGGCATCGACGCCAAGCACTCTTTCGAGAACGCGATCATCCCTGTGACCGAGTTCCAGGAGCGCTATGGCGATCGCATTGGCGTGCTCGGCGGCATCGACATCGATATCCTCGGGCGCTACCCTGCAGATGCCGTTCGCGAGGAGGTGCGGCGCGTCATCGATACCTGTCATCCGCGAGGCCGGTTCGCCATCGGCTCAGGCAACTCTATCCCCAGCTACATACCGCTCGAGAACTATCTCACCATGCTAGATGAGGCTCTGCGCTGACATCGCCCCATCCAAGAGAAGGAGGTCTTGCATGAAAGGTGTCGTCCTGGCAGGGGGACTGGGAAGCCGTCTCTACCCACTCACCTACGCCACGAACAAGCACCTGCTGCCCGTGTACGATCGCCCCATGGTGTTCTATCCTATCGAGACCCTCGTGCAGGCGGGGATCACGGATGTCATGGTGGTCACAGGGGGCCCCTTTGCCGGGGACTTTTTGCGGGTGCTCAAGAACGGCAAGAGCTTGGGCGTGCGTCATCTCGAGTATGCTTACCAGGAGAACGAAGGCGGCATTGCTCACGCCCTCTCACTTTGCGAGGACTTTGCCGATGGGGGACCCCTCGCCGTGATCCTAGGGGACAACACCACCGATGCCGACATCGGGGAAGCCGTGCGTTCCTTTGAGAAAGGCGCCACCGTCTTTTTGCGGCGGGTACCCGATCCCGAGCGGTTCGGCGTGCCCGTGTTTGACCAAGAGGACCCATCAAGAATCATCGCCATCGAGGAAAAGCCAGATCACCCCAAGAGCCCCTTTGCCGTCACTGGGCTCTACCTCTATGATGCCCAAGTGTTCGAGTTCATCCGCAGTATCGAGCCCTCACAGAGAGGAGAGCTCGAGATCACGGACGTGAACAACCGCTATGTTGAGACCGGCACCTTGCGCTGGGCAGAGCTCGGGGGCTTCTGGTCCGACGCCGGCACCTTTGACAGCCTCTTTCGGAGTAGCGCATACTGGGCCCGAAAGAGCAGCAGCGTTCCTTGGAGCGAGCTTGTGCCTTCGCACAAAGAGTCCTAGCGCGCGAGTGTTCCTGACCGCTACCACGAGAGGAGCTATGCGATGAGTAGCTTTGACACCAGCCCGAAACCCAAAGTGGCCGTGATCACTGGAGGCCATCCATTCGACGTACCGGCCTTCCGCGACCTGTTCCTCGGCATGGATCGCATCGAGGCCTATATCCAGCACATGGAGGATTGGGTGGCGGACGCCGCCCAGATCCGCAGCCGCTACGATGCGCTCGTCTTCTATCACATGTACCGCGATGCCCCCGATGACGCCACGCGAGAAGCCCTGGAGGGCCTAGGAAAAGCGGATCAAGGCATCGTCGTGCTACACCACGCGCTGCTAAGCTACCCAGACTGGGACGTCTGGACAGAGCTGACCGGGCTACCGAACCGTGACGAGTTCACGTTTGACCTCGATCAGTCGCTGGAGACCGAGGTCGTCGTATCCGATCACCCGATCACGCAGGGTCTCTCGTCGTGGCACATGATCGACGAGACCTACCAAACCGAGGAGCCCATCGAGGACTCTACCGTGCTGCTCACAACGAATCACCTGAAAAGCATGCGGGCCTTGGGCTGGACTCGCAAAATTGGCAACGCGCGCGTCTTCTGCTACCAGTCGGGGCATGACGAGCGCGCCTGGCGCGAGCCTGGCTTCCGCCACGCCCTGCTGGAGAGTATCCTCTGGTCCACGGGCAAGCTGTGGCCCTAGATCCGAACGCGTCGCTCATGTGTGTCAGATGGGCGCCCAAGAGCTCGGGCGCCCATGCTCAACTCGAGCTCAAGGAGGTGTCCCTTGTACAAGACCCTAGCACCCGGAGCCATCGGCGTGACTGTGCCCTTTCGTGAGGCCGTCGCCCTTGCTGCCAAGCACGGCTTTGACGGCATCACGGTAGATTATGGTACGATCGAGAAGATAGGGCTGGAAAACGCGCGCAGGCTGCTGGACAGCCACGGTGTGCGTCCCGCCTTGACCGGCATGCCCGTGCGCTTTCGAGACGATCAGGCCACGTTCGAGAAGGACCTCGTCGCACTCCCGCCTTTTGCTCGCGCCATGCAGGATCTGGGCTGCACGCGTGCGACGACGTGGTTCCCGCCGTTCCACGATACGCTGACCTACGCGGAGCAGTTCGCCCAGATGCGCGACCGTCTGCGAATCCTGTGCGACGCCATTGCGCCCTACGGACTCCGATTCGGACTGGAGTTCATCGGCCCAGAAACCTTCCGAGAGGGCAAGCCCAACCCCTTCATCCACGACCTGCCAGGATTGCTGGAGCTGATCGAAGCAGTCGACCGCGACAACCTGGGCGTCTTGCTGGACGCCTGGCACTGGCACACGTCCGGCGGCACGGCCAGCCAGCTCGACCTGCTGACGGACCGGCTTGTCATCGTGGTGCACGTCAACGACGCTCCCGCCGGCATCCCGTTGGAGGAACAGATCGACCAAGTCCGCACCCTGCCGGGCGAGACGGGCGTCATCCCACTCGGCACGTTCATGGGCTCACTGGCAGACATGGGTTACACCGGTCCCGTGATGGTGGAGCCCTTCTCCGAACGGGTACGTAAGCTCGCCCCTGAGGATGCCGTCGCCGAGACGGCTCGCGCTCTAGACTCGATCTGGCCCTCGACTTAGCCGCTGCAGCATTGGGGGCACCAGCCAGAGCCGGCGCCCCCAGTTGATTCGTCCGGGCTCGGAACGGCTACCAAGTCAACGTGGGGCTTGAGAACAGCTCCAGCTCGTTGCCGTCGGGATCCACAAAGAAGGCTAGGCGGATGTCGCCCACCGTCTTGGGCTCCACCGTGAACGTGACCCCTCGCCGGCAAAGCTCCTCATAAGTCGCATCCACATCGTCCACCTCGAACGCCAGATGGAGCAGTCCCGCCTTGGGTTTGGCCAGCTCCTCAGGCTCGGCTCCGCCCATCAGCTCGATCGTCGTTCCTCCAATATCCAGGAACTCGATCTCCATCCCTGGGATGCTGCCACGAACGGGCAGCTCGAGGACCTCGGTATAAAAGGCACGAGCCCGAGCATAGTCGGTAACGCGCAAGGCGACGTGATGCGACGATAGGCGAATAGCCATCAGAGACTCCTTCTATGGCATGCAGCCCAACGGGCGCACAGCTCAACGTTTGACACTAGCCACGAGCAAACCTAGACTCGGACACACGATGGATGAAACAGGCAGCTCACAGCGCGAAAATGGATCCCTCTGGCAAGGGCTCGATCTTTCCGGGGTCACGCTTGCCATAGGCTCAGGGACAGGCCAGCTACTAGCTTCG
>CAYOBT010000006.1:6500-20167 GCA_964402205.1 uncultured Anaerolineales bacterium | reverse complement strand
GCCTCCTTGTCGGCCCAGGAGAGCACCGTCGCGCCCGATCAGACAAAAGTCCACCCCCCACGTATCCAGGCCAATGCCGTCCAGGGCGGGACCAAATTGGCGGCGATAGAGGCTCAGACTTTGCTTCATCTCTCTAAACAGGCGGAGCACGTCCCAATAGAGGCTGTCAAACACGCGAATGGGCCCGTTCGGGAAGCGATGGATCGTCTGGAGATCGATGCGCGTCCCGTCAAAGCCTCCGACGATGGCGCGGCCACTCTCCGCACCGAGATCAAAGGCTAGGTAGTTGCTCTTTGCCCCCATGGCAGGTCACTCCTTCGGTAGCATCAGCTATCCAACTGAGCCCAGTATAGGCAGGCCCAAGCCGCACGACAAGGCCTCAGGCCGCGCCTCCACCCGCCTCTAACCGAGCCTTTTCGCCGACGGCGCGCAACGCCTGGGTGCCCCCCGCGATGGTGAGGCCGCTCCTGAAGATACTCGACGTGCCTCCTACGAGCCAGTTGGCACCAGCACGCACCATGTCGCCAGCATTCTCAAGACTCACGTTGCCATCCACCTGGATATCAGTCTGCAGGCCATGCTCGGTAAGCATGCGCCTAGCATCGGCGATCTTGCCAAGCATGCGAGGCACAAGCCGCTGCCCCGCAAACCCAGGATTCACGGTCATGATCAACAGGAGATCCAGATCGTCCACGACGTATTCGAGGGTCTCAAGCGGCGTGGCAGGGTTCAGGGCCACACCCGCGCCCACACCTAACGCCCGGATCGCCGCCAGCGTCCGCTGAAGATGCACGCAAGCCTCCTGATGAACGACGATCAGGTTGGCACCCGCCTCGGCAAACATCTCGATGTAGCGATCGGGGTTGACCATCATGAGGTGCGCATCCATGGGCAGATCGGTTGCCTGGCGCACCGCCCGCACGATATCTGCCGAAAGAGCCAAGTTCGGCACAAAGCTACCATCCATGACATCGATATGGATCATGTCGATGCCGGCAGCCTCCATAGCGGCAACGTCGCGGCCCAAGTGCAGCGGGTCAGCGCATGCCAACGAGGCGCACAGCTTGATCGGAGGGATCATCCCCGCCATGCTAGCCCTCCTGCGGGTGCACGATGACCTTCATGCCATCGTGGCCCTCGGCGGCGGCAAAGGCATCCAGGATCCGTGACAACGGGTACGCGTGGGTGATATAGGCCTTGGCATCGATGATGCCCGCTTCGAGCACGTCAAGCGCTAGACGGTGATGTCTGGGGGCGCTCCCATGCGACCCGGTGATCATCAGCTCCTTGTAGTGCACGAGGTTGCTCTCCAGCGAGATCGCCGGCGACCCCTTCGGGAGCCCCCCGAAAAAGTTGATCCTGCCACGATTCCGCACCATCTGAAGCGCCTGCTCGTGCGTCTGGACGGCCGAGTTGGCCGTGATGACGACGTCGGCGCCCTCTCCCCCCGTTGCCTCGAGCACCGCCTCGATAGGATCGGCGTCTTGGGAGCAGATCACGACATCAGCCCCGCCCAATCGCGCTGCGGCCTCCAGTCGAGGACGCGACCGTTGAACAGCGATGACACGAGTTGCACCAAAGGAGCGCGCCAGCCGCATGAGCATGCATCCTGCGGGCCCCGCACCGATGACGACGATGGTGTCACCCAGCTTGATCTGGCTCATCTCCAGCCCGTTGATGCAACACCCCAGCGGCTCGGCGATGGCTGCCTCGTCGTACGTCAGGCTCTCTGGGACGTGATGAACCGCGCCAAAACGCAAGGTCATCGCGTTGAGCACCATGTACTGCGCGAACCCCCCGGCGAACTGGTATCCAATGGCGTAATTGGTGGCGCAGTTGTTCCCCAGCCCAGACCGACACCAGTGGCAAACCCCGCAAGGGACGTCGGCCCCCGTCGCCAGGCGATCGCCGACCTTGAACCGGGTGACATTGCGGCCCGCCTTGACGACCTCTCCCGCAATCTCGTGTCCGATGATCTGAGGGGGCTTGACGCGAGGATTGCCATAGTGAAAGATCCGAATGTCAGAACCACACACCGCGCAGGCGTGCACCTTGAGCAGAAGGCTGTCTTCGTCCTCGAGATCGGGTAGAGGCAGTTCCCTGAGCTCCATCTGCTCCAGCCCAGTAAAGACCGCCGCCAGCATCGTGCTCATGCTTCCTCCCTCGCGTTGATGAAAACGACTCGATTGTAGGGCTCTGACCGATCTCGCATCATGATCAGCGCTTGAACTCCCTGCGCCAAAGGCACCCGATGCGAGATCAGCGGCTCGATGCGCAATCGCCTCTGCGACATCATCTCAAGCGCCACGGCCCACTCGTCCACAGGCAGTGCCACCATGTGCGAGTTCCAGGTGCCGCGAATGGTAAGCTCCTTGCGCAAGATCTGGGAGATCACGTCCTGCGGGAGCGTCACGTCAGCGGCAGGGTTCCCCATGATGACAACGCGCCCCAGCGGACGCGCCAGCCAGAGCGCTTGCAGCAACGTTGCCGGCACGCCGGCGGCCTCCAGGTCCAGATCGGGCCCAAGCCCGCCCGTCTCGCGCCGAATGCGCTCGATGGGATCGCCCGGGCGTGAGTTCACCGGCGTGCCCAGCCCCAGCTCCTCGACCAAAGCCAGTTTGCTACTGTCGATATCGGCCAAAAAGACGTTCGCCGCGCCCCAGATGCGAGCCCATTGCGCCACCAGCATACCGATCGGACCCGCACCGAGAATCGCCGCGCTATCGCCGGGCTCCAACCCGCCCTGCCGAATGGCGTGCAGCGCGACAGCGGCGGGCTCTGTCAGAGCCGCCTCCTCCAACGATACGTTGTCGGGCACGGGCACCAGATTCGCGACGGGCACCACCACATACTCGGCAAAGGCTCCATTGCGCCTAGACCCCACATAGTCGTAGGATCGACACTGGCCCCAAGCCCCCATGGCGCAGAAAGGACACGTGCCGCACGGTATCAGCGGTTTGACGACCACGCGCGCTCCTACCCTCACGTCCGAGCTCTTCGGTGCGTCCACGACGACACCGGCGAACTCGTGCCCTGGAATCAGCGGGAAACTGTAGGTGCCATGCTCAAACACACGCGGCACGTCCGAGCCACACACGCCGCAGGCAGCCACGCGAATGACCGCCTCGCCAGGCCCGGGCGTCGGGCGCGGAACGCGCTCTAGGCGGAGATCGCCGACGGCGTGCAGCATCAAGGCCTGCATGGTCTGATCGGCCATCATGCCTCCCCCTCACGGGCCATCGGTGCTGCCGGTTCCCATGGTCCGTCCTCTGGAAGGAACTTGCGCCAATAGGCTGCGGACTCGGCAAGCTCGGGAATCACCTTCGGCTCTTCCTCAAAGCGTTCTCGGTGAGCGATCTCAAAGGCTATGAGGACATCTTTCGCGCCTGCATCGCTCAGGCACCGCAGGACACGTTCAGGATCGATGATGCCTCGCCCGTTGTACGCCTCGGTAAAGGGCCAGTGTCGGCTATGCCCTTGCTCCGTCTGATGCACGTGCACGATACGAGCATCGCCTCCCAGATCGCAGAGCCAGCGGTACGGATCGCGCTGGTCCGGATGGGGAGCGTGGCCAGCGTCCAAGCAGAACGCCATGGGGACGCCGACGCGCTCGTTCACCCTATTGAGCAGATCACGTGCCTCTTCCACGGTCCAGGCCATCTCACGGGGGATCGACATCGTCTCAAAGTAGACGTACGCAAGCCCCAGGTGTTGGGCGTAGAACGATAGATCCTGCCAGTGGCCAATGGCCTCGTCCACCCGTGCCCGATAGCGGACAGGGTCATGCAGATCCCGATAGGATAGAATGCCAAAGTGGCTACCGACCGCCCTCGCGCCGAGTTCGGCCGCCAGTTCGGCAAAGCGTCGGAACCAGGCTGCCCAGGCCTCACGCTGCTCGGCATGCGGATGCATGAAATGGTTCACGCGCGTATAGGTGCTCGTCATCAGCGAATCTATGCTGATCTCATATCGGGTCACCGCCTCGCGAATCCTGGCCAGCTCTGTCTGGATCACCTCCTCAGGCCAGAAGGGATTCAGCAGATCAGCCACGAGCTGCACGTGACCCAAGCCGAGATCCTCGCGGACGATGCGTGCCCAGACTTCTGGCTCTGGGAAGCGGTTGGTGGCAAAGCCTGTGTTGATGCCCAACGTGAACCGTGTCATGCGATGCTCCTTGATGGCGCGATTGTCGTCAAGCTTGAGCCGGCTAGGCGATGATGATGCGGACCCCCATCTGGCGCAGACGACTCACCTCGTCTTTGGGCGCCATCCCATCAGTGACAAGAAGAGCGATGCGCTCCATCGGCGCGATCTGCGCCACGGCATCCTGTCCGAGCTTGGTGCTATCCACCAGCAAGACGGATTCGCGGGCCAAATCCATGGCGATCCTCTTGAGGGGGATCTCATCGAGGCTGGCGTTGGTGATCCCACCTCGCGCTGACGCTCCGCTCGCCGCCAGGAATGCTCGATCAAATCGGATGCCATGCGTGCGCAGGAACTCGTGGGCAAGCGCTCCGCCCATGGTGAGCGTACGATGATCGAGCTCTCCCCCAATGGCGATGACCGTGACGTCCTCTAGGCCGGCCAGTCGCGCCAAGACGTTCAGCCCAAAGGTCACCACCGTCAGACCCTGGATGCCACCGAGATGCGGCACCATGCACTCAACCGTCGTCCCGCCATCCAGGAAGAGCGTTTCGCCCGCGGTGATCAGCTCTGCGGCAGCGCGCCCGATGCACCGCTTGGCATCGGCCTGGCTCACACGCCTCTCTGCCAGCGAACGTTCCCGCGCGCTCAGCAGCGAGGCCTCCGCCCCGCCATAGGTGCGAGCCAGCAAGCCTGCCTTCTCCAGAGCGTTCAGATCGCGCCGGACGGTGGAGGCGCTGACGTGGAACCGATCCGCCAGACGCCGAACGCTAACGGTCTTCTGGTCACGCACAGCCTCGATGATCTGGCGACGCCTCTCTGCAGGGTAAACCGGCTTGTCTGACCTTTGCTCATCCATACTCCGATTGTAGAGTCTTGGCCCTATACGCGCAAGTACGCGCAGAAACGTGCAGAACTACGCAACACGCTCCTGTCACCTGCACTCGCCGAGGTGACCTGGGCTTGGCCGGGAAGCTAGATTCGGGTATATTGTGAAGTGGCCTAGAGTAGGAATCGCGCGTGGAATGGGAGGCATGTATGAAAGGTAATCTGCTGGTCGGTCAATCGGGAGGACCAACGGCGGTCATCAACAATAGTCTGGTCGGCATCATCGAAGAGGCGATGCAGCACGACGCCATCGAAGGCATCTATGGCATGGTGCACGCCATCAGGGGACTGCTCGACGAGGATCTGGTGGACCTCAGACGAGAGACGCCCAAGACCTTGGAGCTTTTGCGTGCCACCCCAGCTTCCGCACTGGGAACGGCCCGCTATAAAGTCACCAACGAGGACTATGAGCGGATTCTCGATCTCCTGATCGAGTACAACATCCGCTACTTTTTCTACATCGGCGGCAACGACTCGATGGACACCACGCACAAGGTTGCCAACTTGGCCGCCTCGCGAGGCTACGAGATGCACGCCGTCGGCGTGCCCAAGACCGTCGACAACGACCTGGCCGTCACGGACCACTGCCCCGGCTTTGGGAGCGCGGCTCGTTTCGTGGCAACGGCCATCCGTGACACCGGCTATGATACGTGGGCGATGGGCGAGAGCAGTCCTATCAAGCTGATGGAGATCATGGGACGCAACGCCGGATGGCTAACGGCCGCGACAGCCTTGGCCAAGAACGAGCCAGATGACCCGCCCCACCTCATCTATGTGCCCGAACGAGGCATCACGATGGAGCAGGTGGTGAGCGACGTGCTCAACGTGTACGACCGATTGGGCTATTGCGTGGTCGCCTGCAGCGAAGGCATGCAGGACCCGGACGGCCATCCTCTCGGAGAGGGTAGCGGCGACGTGGACGCCTTTGGTCACGTGGCCAAGGGCGGTGTGGTGGACGCCGTCGAGGCAGCCATCCGCGAGGCCAGCGATGCCAAGACCCGCCACGACAAGCCCGGCTATCTCCAGCGATCGTTTGCGGCACTCCAATCACACGTAGACCGCGAAGAGGCCTACCGGGTTGGCAGGCGCGCCGTGCGAGCTGCTATGGAAGGCAAGACGGGGGTTATGGTTACGCTGGATCGAGCCGAGGGACCTGACTACAGGATTTCATACGGCCTTGCCTCGTTGGATAGAATCGCCAACGTAGAGCACACACTTCCGAAGGCCTATATCAACGACGCCGGAAATGGGGTTACGGAGGCGTTTGTGGAATACGCAAAGCCTCTTATCGGCGATCCATTGCCTCCCTACGCGCGGCTGAGCATGCACCCCGTCCCAAAGAAGGACTAGAGCCGCCATACCCACCAGAGCCCCGCGCAACCCCGCGGGGCTCGTTCGTTCATCATGGAAGCGAGAACGGCAGCGACGGAGCATTGGGGTTCCCACGGACATAGATGGGCTCGTCGATCGTATCCAGCGCCACCACCTGACCGCTCTCGGTCGCTACCATGCGAAGCAGAACCAACTGCCCGCTGGACACGGCGCGCGTATCCCATGTGTAGCTGCCTGACAGCGGCAGCTCTGTCGCGATCTCCTGCCAGGTGGCTCCCCCGTCATCCGATAGCTCCAAGCGGAGCTCGGCCCTATCTCCGCTAGTCGGATCGTGGCCCACCCATGCGATCTCCTCCAGGCCTGAGCACATTTCGCCAGGACTTGGCGACGTAAGCGATATCCACGGCCGTCCAGGATCACGAACCGCTATCGCGGCTCTTCCAATAGCGCTCGTGCGGAACACACCATCGAAAGCTGTGATGCGAAGGTGTACGGCGTCTGTATTGGGGAGCAAGCTAGTATCCAAGAGGTAGGACCCGGTGTCCGCTAACCCCCGCACGATGACATACCACGTGCGGCCACCGTTGACGCTGTAGGAAAGATTGAGGCGGAGATCGTCGCCATCCGCATCGCGTGATGACCACGTTACCCGACGAGGCCCGGCCCACGGAACGTCCGCGTCTGGCATCGTCAGCGACACAACGGGCGCGTTCCCACCCCCGTTCTGCACGAGAACCGGGATGATGCGATCGACATCCTCGCCGCCCAATGACAGTCTTAGCCAGCACGGACCGTTGGGCACGCGCGTGGAATCCCACAGGTAGACTCCTCGCTCTGCGGGAGTCTCCGCGATCCGCCGCCATGTCTGGCCCCCGTCGCTGCTCACACCAAGCGCCACCGAGGCGGCGTCCCGCTCACCGCCGGCGACGGACCAAGAGACGGTGATCGATCCGCTGACCACTTGGCCGGCATCGGGCGCGCTTGTCTCAAGAGCCAGCTCAGAATCGCTGCCCGGGACCAAGTCCTCCGCCGAGATTGGCAGGGCGCGCACTCGGAAAAAGCCATCGCTCGCCGTCACTCCGAGCGCGCCGCTAGGATGCATGGCCAGCTCATCGTCAGTGAACCAGTAGGTCCCACGCGACGTCCCAGTGGTCACGGTGTCAGGCTGACCCGCGGCCTCGCTCGTCCGCCAGAGCTCGGTCACCAAGGCCTTCCCACCGGCCCCGCTAGCCCGCCAGGCTAGCACACGGTCGCCCGGCGATAGATCATGCTCGGGTAGCAGGTGAAGATCCAGCGTTGGGGGCATTTGCCCATAGTGACCAATGGCAAAGGTCTCCCCTATCGTCGCCTGCGTCGTCCCTTCTGCAGATGACACGCTCACTGCGATATCGGCTGCGGCCATGTCGGCTAGCTGACGCGCATCCAGCAACAAGCGCTCCCTCTCCGATGCGCACGTCGCCAAGGGACGCCAGGCAATCTCGCCGGCATCGCGCACAAGCACCGTCGCGGTCATGGGCTGGCGGAACGCCGACCAGAGACGCCATTCTAGCTCGCGGATCCCGAGCCAGGGACTGGACGGCCAAGGTTCCGCGATCTCCACGTGGGGCGTCACTCTGGCCCCGTTCTGGACCCATACGGGTGCGGACAGCGCATCCGTGGCCGAATGAAATCCGTCATTGACGCTGACACGCAGCTCATAGTGCCCGTCACGCAGGCCCGTCGTATCCCACACGTACTGGTCATCGTTCGGGATATTCGCGGCGAGCGTCTGCCAAGCCGAGTCGCCAGCCCGCCGGATCAGGACGCTCGCCTTGAGGGCGTGAGCATGGACTGCTTCCGCACGCCATCGCACTACCGTGTGCCCGCAAACCTGCTGCCTTGGAGTGGGCGCAACCAGCTCGACCCTTGGCCCGGGTAGCGGACCGATGCCGAAAACGCCGCTGACTGCTCGCACGACGTGCTGTCCGTCGGTTACCGTCACGCGGACACGGTAAGCACGCCCTGGCGGTAGGAACGCCACATACCACTCGAAATAGCCCGTGTCTTGCGCATCCTCCGTGACGGGCAGCCAGGTCAACCCACCATTGTCGCTGTAGTCAATGCCGATGCGCAACGGATCGCCATCGGGGTCCTCCGCCTCCCAGAGCACGCCCACTTGGTTCTCGAAAACGGCCGACGCTCCCGGAGCAATCAGACGGAGCGTCGGTGGGGCATTGGCGCTCTGTCTCAGATTCGTCGCAATGGCCGCGACCTCCCGTCCACTCGCGTCCGAGACGCGCACCAGAAGCTCTAGGGGCCCGTCCGCTGGCAGTGCGGCAGGATCCCAACGGTAGCTCCCAGTAGGTGCAAGTTCGCTAGCAAGCGGTAACCAGTCGCCCCCCTCTTGACGGTAGGCAAGCGATGCCTGCCAGCCCACCAGGTCTGCACCTGAGCATTCCCAAGCTACGATCTCCGGCTGACCCAATGCCTCGCCACTCTGCGGCGTCAGCAGCACAAGGCGCGGGAGATCAGGCGCATTGCGCACATGAGCCGAGACGACATCCGTGGCCTGTTGTGACGATTGGAATCGAGCTTCCAGCTTGAAGCGCCCTTGGGAGCTATCGGGCAACGCTCGCGTATCCACGTTGCACGTCCCCGATAGGGGCAGCCCCGTCGCGATCGGCAACCAAGCCTGACCGCTATTGGGGCTGTAGCTCAAAGCGATCGCAAGCGGCCGCTGTTGCGGATCCTCGGCCGTCCAAGAGACCTCCACCTCGCCGGACCACGGCTCGTCGCCGTCCGGCCAAGAGGCTGACAGTATGGGTGTGTGGTTCGCCACCACCACGGGCATCTCGATGCGTGTGAACTCGGCGCCATCCAGGTAGGCGACCAAGTCGTACGGCCCATCCACCAAGGTTTGGGTTGACCAGGTGGTCACCCAATCCTCCCCGGAAGCTTGCGCCGGACCAATGGGGAAAAGCTCACCATTCACATCGCGAGCATACAGCTCCACGCCTTGCGGCGGCTCGCCGATCGCCGAAGGGACCAAACGAACGATCTGCCATCCACGGACCCGCTCGCCCTCGCGCGGTGCGGCAAAGCGCAGCCCTGAAGGATGGTTGACCACCTCTGTCTCAGTCTCAACCAACGCCGTGCGCCCATCGGCAAACTCGAGCAAAGCCCCTAAAAGGTAGATCCCATCGGCCAGATCGCGTGTATCCCACGAGAGGCGGACTTCGTTCCCCTCACGGATCATGGCGCCCAGTGGTTCATAGCACCCATGGGGACGGCCTAGCATCAGCATCGCGCGGTCCAGGTCCACGTCCGTAGCCTCGAGCAGCACCCGCACGGTCTTTGTGCCGCGGACCACGCTACGGTCCCGTGGCGTCACAAACGACACGGGAGGCACGACCGGTGATGTAAGACGCATTGGCACGTCAGAGTGCGCGACGTTGCGGTGACCGTCATTGTCCGTTGCCTCGGCTCGCACGTACCAGAGGCCAGCCTCACCAGGCCGCGCGATGACGGCCCAACCATCAGCGCCGTCATCGTCGGTGCCCAACCACAGAGCGCTTCGAGAGACAGCCTCTGGCGCCGGAACCAGATAGAACGCAACTTGATCCACACTCCCATCGCGATCGTCTGCCTCCGCCTCAAACAAGAGTTCGTCGCTAGCGGAAGCCTGGACCGCTGGCGCCCGCACCTCGACGCGGGGGAGACCAGCGCTGTGAATCTCCACTGGGGGTGACATGGGCAACAGATAGCGGCGGTCTTGCCCCTCAAGCCACAAGCGAATGACGTACGCGCCGTCCGCAAGATCCCTAGCTGGCAGATCTAAAGCGTATCTACCAGGCCCATCCGGCGCGACCGAGCCCACGTAGCGTCGAGGCAGATCCCGAGACCAGTCACCGCCAGCGAGCGGTGGTGCCACCCCGTCTAGGCTTGGTTCGAGATAGATATCGAGACGCTCAGGCAAGGGCGCATCGCCGTCCGGCCAATAGGTGACGAGACGGGAATCATCCTCAACCCAAGCCAGCGGAGCTTCTGCGGGCGCCAGCGCAAACCACTCGCCCCAGGCCCAGCGCACCTCGCCGTCGGCACATCGCAACTGAGCCACAACCCGCTGACGGTAGGGCGCCCCATGGACGTCACTATCCACTTCAGTTGACCAGATGCCATCGTTGGACTGCAGCGTCGGAAGTCGTAGCAGCGATCCAGCCACGGCGTCGTTCGCATCGCGAGACGCCTCCAAAAAGAACGCTACGCTGGCCACCTTACCCGCCGGGAGATTCGTCTGGAGATGCACGATTCTCGACCCATAGATGCACGCACCGGCTTCGGGCCCGATGATACGCGCTCGGGCCAGACGTGGATCCCACGCCAGGTAGTGCACAGCAGAGCCATCTGGAGACGCCGGCGAAACCCAAAGCACATGCACGCCCCCGTGCGGCCCAACCGCCAGCTCAAGGTAGCTCGCCGTCTCTACCATGGCCAGCGACTCGCGGCCATTTGTCCAGTCTTTGTCGATGCCATGGTAGAGTTGGCCGTTCGCAACCCAGACCAAGTGAGATCCGCCTAGCGCATCGCTTGCCACCGACCAGGCATCTTCCGCTACCGGTCGCACACCGGTTGACACCGGAGCATCCCACGCGTCGCTGGCAGCCGTACGTAGCTCGCCTTGCTCGCTCCAAAAAAGCCTGCAGCCAGCCCGACTACACACCAACTGATGCGACCCGCTCTCAGCGCTAACGCGAACAGGGCCATCACCGCCATCCCAGAGCCAGAGCGCACCGTCGGAATCCCGCCAGGCGACTATGGGCGTCCCGTCATCCGCAGATGAGGCCACGAGGCCGTCCATAGCGCCCTTCCAGGGAAACAGGGCGCGGACCTCACCCGACGCCTCCTGCAAGCGAACGCCTTCCTCCGCCTGCCAAACATGGGCAACGCCGCCCCCTAGATGCTGCTCCACAAGGACCGCCCCTTGAGGAAGAGAGACAAGAGGTAGTAGACCGGCCTCAGTTCTTTCCCAAGCTCCTATGTAGACCGTGTCATCATCGGCCTGCGTCCACGCAAACCGTGGCCCCTGGGCCCAGTCACCGGTCAGTTGGCCGACACGAAGCAGCGGCGACGGCAACGACCAGCGCGTCACCTCCCAATCCGGATCGCTCGCCACTGCCAGCTGCACCGTATCCTCAGCGAGGCGCGTGAGCCACCCAGCACTAACCTCGCCGTCTGGGCCTAGGCTCACAGCAAGGTCGATGATCGGCTGAGGATCAGTGGCGATCGCCAGCTGTGAGGAGAACGGCAACGAGGCAACTTGATCCGCGGACGCCGCGGACCCACGCCATACGACGCCGAGGCACGCCAAAAGGCACACCCAGACGCCTGGCGCCATCCAAGGACGGCGCTCAAACCTGCGCGCCCTATCGCGAGACTGCCCACAGCGTCGGGGCAAACGCACGATGCCTACGGCTCCTCTGGGAGGATCAGATACTGACCGACATAGAGGCTGTGAGGATCCTCCAGCCGGTTGAGCTCGATCAGGACATCCATGCTCACGCCCAGTTCGTCGGCGATGCGCTGAAGGGTATCGCCCCGCTGCACGCGATAGACGCCCTCAGTCGGTACAGCCGTGGCTGTCGGCGTAGGCCAGGGCGTCAGCGTAGGGACAGGCGTGGGAGGATCCTCGACGATGGCCCGAGCGCGCTCCGCACTAGCATCAGCCAGACCCCGCAGGTGGCCTGCGTAGCGACCACAGGCCTCGTAAGCACGCACAGCCGCCTTGATGTCGGACTCTAGCTCATAGGCCATCCCCAACATGGCATACGCCGGAGCCCACTCGGGCTCCAGTGCCACGGCGCGAGATGCAGCCCCGATGGCGCGCGGTGGGTGCCGCTGCTTGATGCTCACCGCCGCAAGAGCCAGGTACGCCAGGGGATCGTAGGGATCGAGCTCGATGCCGCGCACGAGCTGTGAGGACGCCTCCTCGAGGTCGCCCTGCAGCGTGGCCGCTAACCCGAGGGCCACCAGAGCCTTGGCGTCGTTCCCGGAACCCCAGGCAAACTGCTGCGCGGCCAAATCGGGACGCCCTGCCTGCAGCAACGCTACGCCCAGCAAGCGTCGCAGCTCTGTGCTTGGCTGGGCAGAGACGCTTTCGACACGCAGAGTCGCCGAGTAGAACCCTCCAGCCTGAAGTGGATCACCTGCCGCCAACGCGCCGTGGCCGGCAGCGACAAGCGGCAGAACCTGCACGTCCACGTCGCCTTGGTCCTGGATCAGAGCGGGCACCTGGCGGAAACTGAACGAAACACGGCTAACCGCAGCCATCAGGACCGCTTCGGGTACAAGGGAAAAATCGCCAGCATCGGCCCCGAGACCAAGCACGTGATGCTCGATCACAGCGGCATCGTGCCCCCGGTCCACGCCCCAGACGACGACCTGCGCACCAAGACGCCGTGCCAGATCCTCGGCCTGCGCCTCCGAGGGAATCGGCGCCACCTGTCGCGTCTCAGCAACGTCGGCGAGACCGCTCCCCCGAAGAAGGGCCTCGATCTCGTTTCGCACAGCCGTCGATGAGGCCAAGGCATCCGACTCGTTGCTTACAGGCGCAATGAGGATCCCAACGGGCGCCTCGATCGGCGCCACCGCCAAAGCGAGCAACTGGTCCTCTGCCTGCGTTCGCCACTGGTATGCCCCGTAGCCGATGGCCGCTACGTTGGCCACGAACGCGATGCCTCCCAGCACGCGCAGACCAACCTTCATCCCGCGTTTGACCATCAACGCCGCAGCGCAGATACCAGATAGCGCCAGCAAGCCATAGTGCAACCCTAGCGCCCCGTAAGCGTCCCATAGCAGGCCGACGCCTTGGCGTATCAGGCTCAGCAGATGCATCACCGGGCCAGTGGCGGCCACTAGCATCAATGCCGGCGCCAGGCAGCCATCCATCTTGGCGGGAGCGAACCGATCACCTACCAAATGGGCCTCGCTTCGCAGGGAATCCCAGACGCGCGGCTAGTATACACACCTGAGGCGTCGAGTGTCCACCCAAGCCGCATCCTAGATCCGTGTTGCCCACAGAGGGCCTGCACCCTATACTTCTGGTCCAGACGTTTTCGCGCTATGGAGACCTGCGGCACCCATGACACGCATTATGCTGGCCCTAATAGGCTTGCTCCTTCTGTCGAGCTGCACCCCGAGCGACACTACACCCATCCCGCGAACATCAGAGCCAGCGTTGCCCCCCGAGCCGACGGCCTCCCTCATGCCAGAAACCACCCCCGCAGCGACGGTCCGCCCATCGCCCACACCCGTCATGCGTCTGAGCA